>DATGJU010000477.1:0-11117 GCA_035295045.1 Chthonomonadaceae bacterium | reverse complement strand
CCGGGTAGACTATGGGCGTGTGGTCGCCGCCGGGATCGTCCGTCGCGACGATGCGGACCCGCCTGGCCTCGATCCTCGAATCGGTGGCGAATACGATGCCTGCGTCGGCGTTGCCGCCGGAGACATACGCGAGTGTCTGGCGGACATTTTCGCCGAAAACGGCCTTGGGCTGCACGGCGCTCCACAGTTCGCGCCGTATCAGTGTCTCCCTGGCGTGCCGTCCCGCGGGCACCGAATCCGGATTCGAGACGGCAACGCGCCTCACCGCGGGCGACCGAAGATCGTTCCAGGAGCGGAGCCGGCTGCCCGCGGGCGCGATCAGGACAAGGCGATTTGCGGCAAAGTCGACGCGCGTTCCGGCGACGATCCGGTTAGCCCTTTGCAGCGCGTCCATCTCCTTCGGGGACGCCGAAGCAAACACATCGACCGGCGCGCCCTGGAGGATCTGCTGCTGAAGCGGCCCGGACGCGGCGAAGTTGAAGCGAACGATCGTATGCGGATTGGCAGCCGTATACGCCCTGCCGATCTCGCTGAACGAGTCCGTGAGGGAGGCCGCCGCGGAGATGAGAATCTCGTCCGACCGTGCGCGGACCGCGAGCAGCACAGCGACTGCAGTCAGCAGAATTCGGCATGCCGCCCTCATGAGCGACTCCGCAGAGGCAGCACGTCCATTCGGCCGGTCGGTTGTTAAAGAATTGTTTGACATGAAACGTTGGGTGCCAGGGTCTGCATGCAAGTATTCTTGCCGCACGTAAGAGATTCCTGCTTGTCATCCACGGCTGGGGGTGATCCGCGGTGAAGGAGACGAACGGCCTGCGCAACCAGTTGAGGGCAATCCGAACGCGGATCGGCCTGAGCCAGCAGGAGCTCGCGGCCGCGGCCGGCATTGCGCGCCAGACCGTTGGGGGAATTGAGGCCCAGCTCTACGCGCCGTCAGCCGCGGTCGCGCTCCGTCTCGCCCGCGCGCTCGGCTGCCGCGTCGACGAGATATTCTGGCTGGACGACGATCCGGCGCATCTGGCGGCGCGGCCGGCCGCTGGCATCCCGATGGATGTCGGCCAGCGCGTGGCGGTGGCCAACATCGGCGGCGAGTGGGTGGCCCACCCGCTGTACGGACAACAGGCGTTTCGCACCGAGCTCGTCCCGGCCGACGGAGTTATCGCCGGCGCCGCTGGAGATCGAGTCCGCGTGCGGCTGTTGGACGACGCCGACACGCTTTCGCGCACGGTCGTGATCGGGGGATGCGCGCCCGCGCTTTCGTTGTGGGCGCGGTCCGCGGAGCGCTGGTACCCCGGACTGCGCGTCCAGTGGACGCACTTGAACAGCACGGAGGCGCTTCAGGCGCTTGCGCGCGGCGATGTGCATGCGGCCGGCGTCCACCTTTGGGACCCGCACAGCGGCGCCTACAACAGTCCATTCGTTCGAAACATTCTGCCCGATCGGCGTGTCGCGCTGGTCAACCTCGGTCTGTGGGAAGAGGGACTTCTCGTTCGCAGCGGCAATCCCAAGGCCGTGCGAGGGGCGTGCGACCTTGCGCGGCCGGATGTCCGCATCGTCAACCGTGAGGCGGGCGCGGGCTCGCGGCTCCTGCTGGACACGGAGCTTGCGACGAGCCGCATTGCGCCCGACGTTATCGCCGGCTACGCAGATATCGTCGGCGGCCACCAGGAGATCGCGGACGCCGTTGCCTCCGGCGCGGCGGATACGGGCGTGAGCACCGCCGCGCTAGCCGTCATATATGGCCTCGATTTCGTACCGCTCATGCAGGTTCGATACGACCTAGCCATACTCGAGGAGAGACTTGCGGCGGAGCCCGTTAAGCAGCTTCTGTCAACGCTCGATCACCGGTGGGTCCGCTCGCAACTGGAAATACTGGGCGGATACGACACCAGCCGGACCGGAGAGACGATTATCGTGGACCCCGTAGGGGCGAAGGCGTCCGCGTGACCAGCCAGGGCGCACCGCGCGCCGGAGCTGGCCTACCGCCGCAAGGCGCAATGGAACGGCGACGCTCCGATCTCCTCGCCGGCGTCGCGGCGGTTACGCGGATTCGTGCGTACCGATGCTGCGAACGCGCTCGATGTAGTCGGAATCGTAGGGATCGAGCTGTCCGGCGTGCCTGTACTGCGTCAGCGCCTCCCGCTCGTACCCCAGGCGAACGTAGGTGTCGCCGAGCAGGCAGTGGTACGATGCGTTGCCGGGAGCGAGATCCACAGCGATCCGCAGCGCGCCGACCGCCTCATGCAGATGGCCCGCGTGCATGTACACGAGGCCGAGGCGCATGTTATAGTAGGCGTCTTCGGGCGCGGAAAGAGCGGCCTGCTCCAGCTCGATAATGGCCTCCGGAAACCTGCCTGCCCGCGCGTAGAGGTCGCCGAGCCAGAAGTGGTAAAACCCGTCGCCGTGAGAGAGGCTTCGAGCCATCTCCAACTCATCGATCGCGTCCTGCAGGAACCCCGCGGCCGCCAGGCAGTCTCCCAGCTTGTAGCGATAATAGGCGTTGTGCGGGTGCAGCTCGACGGCGCGGCGGTACTCGTCGATCGCCGCCTGGAGCCGGCCGTACCGGCGGTAGGCTTCGCCGCGGCTGAAGTGCGGTGATCCCCGGCGGGACCCGGATCGGGGAGCCGGCCGCCTCCGCACAAGTGTTGTGGATCCGAGATTATCGTTCATACAGTCGTGCACTCTGAAGTTCCATCGACATGGGCTTGCGGTCCAATATTCGGCTGGACGCGCCTCCTCCTACATCCCATTAAATCAGATTGAACCGTAGCTGTCAAGCCGGGTTCGTGCCGTTACGCGCTTCGCGGGGAGTCGACTACGATCGTAACCGGTCCCGCATTTTCCAGCGCCACGCGCATGTCGGCGCCGAACTCGCCGGTCTCAACCGGTATGCCGTGGGCTGCGACCGCTGCCGAGAATCTCTTGAATAGATTCTCGGCAGCCATGCCGGAGGCGGCATCCGCGAAACTCGGCCGGCGCCCCTTGCGACAGTCTGCGTAGAGCGTAAAGTTCGGCACCGCGAGTACGCTCCCGTGAACGTCGGCGAGGGCCAGGTTGAGCCGCCCGTCCGCGTCCTCGAACAGGCGAAGTCCCGCAATCTTATCGGCAAGCCATGCGGCATCTTCGTCTGTGTCGTCGGACCGAACACCGAGCAGCACGAGCAGCCCCCGGCCGATTCGGCCGGATTCGCGCAGACCGCTGGTCTCGACGATCGTGACGCTTGCGTGGGAGACTCGCTGGACGACAGCGCGCATGTCTGGCTGATTCTCCTATTTAATACGACGTTTGTCACACCGAATTGCGTGCAGTTCGGCGGTTAGAGGCACGCGGCGGAGCTCGGACCTGAATCGCGCCAGCCCGGCGGCGCCCTGACCGGCGAGTTCTCGACGGTCAGGGCGCCGATTCGAGCTGCGCATGCGCGTCGGTCCGCGCGGGGCCGGGCAGATGTGCCAGCATCTCCGAGATCGTAACGCACCGGTAGCCACGCTTCTTGAGCGTTTCCAGGATAGCCGGCAGCGCCTCCGCAGTACTGGGATAGTCGTGCAGGAGCAGGATGCTGCCGTTCTCGACGCGCCCGAGGGTGCGCTCCGCGATAACGTCCGCGGGGGCGGGATCGGCCGCGTCCGCATCCTTTGCCGCGGTCGTGTAGGCGACGGTGACGTATCCGAGGCCGCGCGCGTCGGCAAGTACGGCCGGATCGTAGCGCATCCCGGGCGGCCGAAGCAGCTTCAGGTGGCGTGACGCGATGGAGTAGAGCTCGATGTCGGCATCGTTGATCTCGCGACGGCGCTCCGCCGGGCTAAGGCCGGTGAGATACTCGTGATGTTCGGTGTGATTTGCGATCTCGTGTCCCTCGTCCACAGATCGAATCACCAGGCTCGGATGCCGCTCCATATTTGCCCCGACATCGAAGAACGTTGCGTGGACGTTGAACCGCTTCAGCGTGTCGAGTATTTTAGGCCGGCTCATAGGATGCGGGCCGTCGTCAAACGTCAGGGCGACCTCCGGGAGGCTCCGGTTGCCATGCACGAGCAGGGCCTCGCGCGTATGGTACAGGTCCTCGCCCCGGCTCTTCCGGTACCAGAGGCCCAGGTCGAACGTGTGCGTCCAGCCGGTGCCGCGGTAACGGGTGTTCCAGACAAATCCGCCGTATCCGAGCGTAATAATGGCGAGGGCAAGGAGCACGCCGGCGATGAGGCGGCGGCGTCGTGGTCGCGGCGTGGGGATCGATGTTGCGGATCGGGAAGCTGAGTCCGGTGCAGCTGAGGCGGCTGGTCGCATGTCCTAGTATACCATCCCGCATCGCGCTCAGGCGGACCACGTGCGCACGCGGCACCTGTGCAGATCGCTCAATGTTGTGAATCAACCTGGGCTCGTCCCCGCGTTCGGCACGAAGTTCGCGTCGGCGCCCGCGCAGATCGTTCGACGTAGTGGTCCCATCCATGTGTGTACGGTGAGATTTTCCCTCAGCACTTTCGGGCGACGTGGTCGCTGAGCGCTCACCAGCGGTCTGGGAGTCACACAGCGGTATGGCAGCGGTCTGGCGGATATTGACACACGGCGGGCGCATGTGTTATTCTGCGAGTAATCCCGCTCATCGCAATATCTTTCAAAATATGTCTGAAGATTACCGATGCAGCCACCGAAAACCAGTAATGACCGATGATGTAAAAGGCAAACCCACAGAAATGTGGGGACGCAAAGCTATGGACCTGTGTGCGGCGCCTTTTCCCCGTTCCTGGCAGGTAGAGATCGTCCAGTAGCCGGGACCTGACGCCGCTATGGCCGCCAGGCTGCCGTCCTCGAAGTAAAGCGCGACATTTCGTCCGATTTACCGAACAGGAGGCAATTGATGAAAATATCGGAGCAGGAGATTTCGCGCCTGCTGGCGTACACGCCGACCGATCGCGTGGATCGCTCTTCCGGCGTTGCTGTGGTCGACTCGCCCGCCGCGCGGACATCGCCTGCAGCCCAGGTGGAGATATCCACGTCCGCGCAGGATATCCAGCGAATCAAGGACGTCATCGCACAGCTTCCGGATGTGCGCGAAGACCGCGTACAGGCGCTCAAGGCGCAGGTGGAGAGCGGAACGTATCACGTGAGCAGCGAGGACATCGCCGATTTGATGATACGTCGGGCGCTCGCCGACAACACTGCGAGCTGACGGCCACCGCGACTCTCATGCGGCAGCCGGTAGATAGCGGAAACGTGCCAAGCCGGGAACCAGCCCCCAACACACGCATCGGACCAGTTGCGCAGGCGCACAACTGGTCCTTCGCCGTTTGGCGTCTCGATAGGCGCTGCAAGGTGACCAATGCGCATCGCAACCTATAATACGCGCGGCAGTCTGGGCAGTGATGGACTGCGCTCCACAAAGCGGATCGCGGAGACCCTGCGGCCATTCTCCGCGGACGTCATATGCTTCCAGGAGATCTATCAGCGCATCCCGCCGCCGCTGGAAGACCAGCCGGCGAAGCTGGAAGCGCTTCTCAATCGGTCGTTCGTCTTTCAGCGGTGCCTCGATTTCGCCTTCGGGGGGTATGGGAATGGAATCGCCGCATCCACAAACGGCGAGGTCCGGGAGCACACTCTTCCGAGCGGCAAAGAGCAGCGCGGCGCTCTGGAGGTGCGGCTGCGAGGCATTGGGCGACTCAGCGCCGTCACCATATTCTGCACGCACTGGGGGCTCGACGCAGATGAGAGGAAGCTGCAATCGGAAGCGCTCGCCAATCTCGTCAATGCCGCGCCGCGCCCGGTCGTGGTGTGCGGCGATCTCAACGAGGAGTTCGGGGGAGCAGCAGTTCGCGCTCTGATCGCGCGGGCCGGCCTGATCGATGCCGATGCCGGAGGCAATCGGCCGACATTTCCCGCCGGCGAGCCACGTTCGCGGATCGACTACGTGCTGCACTCGCCGGATCTGCGCGCGACGTACCTGGAGGTCGTCCGCTCCGACGCCTCGGACCACCTGCCCGTCGTCGCGGATCTTTCATCATGCGCCATCCCTGCCTAGCGGGCAGAAAGCATCCTCGAATAACCAGACAATAGTCGGGCTTTGTTTCCCGTGAAACGCCGTTCTACTTAGCGAATGAACGCCGCCGGGTCCGCCGACCAGGCGTCGAGCATGTTCATCCTGCTGTCTGGAATGGTTTTTATGGAGTCGATCTCGTCGCAGGCGATCCACCGGAATTCCTCGGACTCGACGCTTGCGCGGAGCGCGCCGCCGATCACTTCCGCCTCGAAGCAGATGAAAAAGCTCCGGTGCACGTTGCCGTCCGGGTAGAGCACGATGCTGGACGGATCCGTGTTTACGGAGACGACGCGGACGACACGCGTCTCGAGGCCTGTCTCCTCGAATGTCTCGCGAATGCAGCAGTCGTGGGCCGACTCGCCGAGATCGATGCGGCCGCCCGGCAGCGACCAGTATTCGCTGCGCGCCCGCTTGAGCACCAGGATCCGACGGTTCGCATCGAATATGACCGCGGACGCGCCGGGACTGAGCGGCTGGTTCGGGACCGGCGCATCCGGGTCGCGGTAGTAGAACCGCTCCATCGGGGGCGTGTCTCCCTCCGCCCCGGAAGTCACCGGCCCGTGCCCAGCGTCAGCAGCATGTCGGCCACGCGCTCAAGCTCATCCGCCGAGTAGCATTCGATCTCGATCCGGCCGATTCCGCCTGGAGCGGTTCGGATGCTCACCTTGGTGCCAAGCGCCTGCTGAATACGGTCCGCGACATCCGCGTTATTCGCGTCCTCGCGTTCGGCCGCCCGCCGGTCCCCGCGGTCGACGCCGGAGGCCGGCTGCGCCACGGGCATCGCTCCTGCCGGTCCGCTTGCGACCGCCTCGCGCGAGCGCTTTGCGAGCCGCTCCGTCTCGCGGACCGAGAGGCGCTTGCGGCGCGTCTCGTTCCAGGCGTGGATAATCGCCTGTGAGAATTCGGCCATCATCAGCGCCCGGGCATGGCCTTCGGTGATCTCGCCCTGTTCGACGCTCTCCAAAACCTCGTGAGGCAGCCGCAGAAGGCGCAGCATGTTCGCGACCGCAGATCGGCTCTTGCCGACCCGTTTTGCGACAGTGTCCTGCGTCATCTCGAACTCGTCGATCAGCTTGCGATAGGCGCGCGCGGCCTCGATGACGCCGATGTCCTCCCTTTGAAGGTTCTCTACGACGGCCATCTCGAGCTGCTCGCGGTCGCCGCACTCCTTGACAATGGCGGGAATCGAACTCAAGCCTGCCCGCTGAGCGGCGCGAAAGCGCCGTTCGCCGGCGACGAGCTGATACCGGCCGGGGGCCATTCTTCGGACCAGCACCGGCTGCAGTATGCCATGTTCGCGAATTGACGCCGCCAAATCGGCCATTTTCTCGGCGTCGAATACAGTCCGCGGCTGGTACGGATTCGTTTCGACCTGTTCGATTGGCACGACGACCGAGTCGCCGTCCCGCGGTCCACGATCGGTCGGTTCAGCGGACTGGGCGGTGCTATGCTGCGGGATGAGTGCGGAAAGACCCTTTCCGAGACCGCGCTTTTGCATGTTGGAGCACCTCCTCGGCGACGGCCTTATAGGCCGCGGCGCCCAGCGAACGGGGATCGTACAGCGCGATGGGCTGTCCGTGGCTCGGGGATTCGGTCAATCTGACGTTTCTTGGGATGGTGGTCCTCGCCACGAGCTCCTTGAAATGGGCGCGTACCTCTTCAGCCACCTGCCTCGCGATCCGGGTCCGGTGATCGAACATCGTCAGAATGACCTTCGCAATCTCCAACTGCGGATTGAGATGCGCCTTTACGAGCTCGATAGTGTTGATAAGTTGGCTCATGCCCTCCAGCGCATAGTACTCCGTCTGGATCGGAATGAGGAGCGCCTCCGCCGCTACGAGGGCATTGAGCGTGAGAAGTCCCAGTGAAGGCGGAGCGTCAATCAAGATCACGTCGTAGTCGGATCGGACCGGGTCCAGCGCACGGCGAAGGAAGGACTCGCGAGAAATCCGGGGCATCAGCTCAATGTCCGCGCCTGCCAGATCCATGGTCGCCGGCAGCAGCGATAGTCCGGGTATACAGGTCGGGACCGCCGCGCTGGATACGGAGGCGCTTTCTACTAGAACGGAATAGGTGGATAGGCCGATGCTCGAACGGTCGACACCGACGCCGCTCGTCGCGTTCGCCTGTGCATCGGAGTCCACGAGGAGCGTGCGCGCACCGGCAAGCGCCGTATAGGCGGCGATATTCACCGCCGTCGTGGTCTTCCCGACACCGCCCTTCTGGTTGACGACGGCATAAGTGGTGCCCATACTCGCCCCTTCGCGCCAAGTCACGCCGGATGCAGTCGAGGTATAGCATACCCCAAGCACGCAATCGTGCGAATGATCGGAGCAGGGTATGCGCGGGCCATCGTGGAATACCGCGTCGTCCATGTGTTCCGGGGAGAGTAAATCGTCGTGGAGCGGCTGTTCACTGCCAACCAGCGGAGGGCGATAGACGCGGACGGTGTGGATGTCTGCGTCGCGGCGGGCGCCGGGTCGGGTAAGACGGGAGTACTCGTAGAGCGATCTGTCCGGCTCATCACGCAGAGCCGATCCGGCCGGCTGCCCGCGGAGTTGCGGGCCGACGTCGACGAGATCCTGGTAATCACATTTACGGAAAAGGCCACCCGTGAGATGAAGACCCGGATCGTAGCAGAGCTTACCCGTCTGGGCCTGATGGAAGAGCGCAGACTGGTTGAATCGGCATACATCAGCACGATCCACGGGTTTTGCTCCCGAGTGCTTCAGGAAAATCCTTTCGAGGTCGGCCTCGACCCCGGCTTTTCCGTGCTGGAGGATGGCAGCTCAAGGCGTTTGTTGCGGCAATCCGTCGAATCCGCCATTGCCGAGGCCTACACGTCAGAAAAGAATGAGATCACCGAGCTCGTAGCGACCGTTCAGGCTCTTCGCGCTATCGGCGAGGAGCAGGGCGACCCGATCGCGATGATGTGCGACGCAGTGGAGGGAGTCTTATCGCGGATCCGGAGTGCGGGCCGAACGCGGGCCGAGATCGAGGCGCACTTCGAGTCCGGCCTGGCGGCCACCGCCGAGGCATCGGCGTCGCTGGTCTGGTCGCTGCTCGAGTCTCCGATCGAAGAGATCCGGCGCGTAGTCTCCGAGCTCGATGCGGCAAGGGACGTGCTGACCGGGACATACCGTACGTTTAGCGATACGCTCCGGTCGATCCTCTCCCGCGTGGACGCAGCCGGGTCGTATGTGGACGTTATCTCGGCGCTGCACGATCTGGCCTCGCAGATGCGCAGGTCCCGGCCCCGCGGAGCGCTCGGTTCGGACGTCGATGCGGCGATCGCGCGCGCCATCGCCGATTTGCAGAGCGCGACGGACGCCTGCGCGGCGCTATACCAGACAGGCCTGCCCGATGAGGCGGCATCCGCGGAGGCCTGCCACCGGATGTGGGCTATGGTCGCGCGATCGTGGTGCGCCTACGAAGCCGCCAAACGCCGAATGGGGCGAGTGGACAACGAAGATCTACAGGCCGAGTGCGTCCGGCTGTTCGACGACTGGCCGCACATACGGGAGCGGTATCGCAGGCGGTTCCGATACTTGATGGTCGACGAGTTTCAGGACACGAATCCGCTCCAGATGCGGCTCGTCAACCTGCTTCACGTGAAACAATCCGCCATGCTCGCACCGTCGGAGCCGACATCGGCCCCGCGGCATGGCGAGGAGCCGGATGCGCCGCGGAACTACCTGTTCATCGTCGGCGACGTGCAGCAGAGCATCTACGGCTTCCGCGGGGCCGAGCCGTCGCTGTTTCGCGAGCTCGAGCGAGGATACCGGCGGAGCGGCCACGAACAGTATGTGCCCCTGAACGCGAACTTTCGGTCCAGGCCCGAGATACTCGAACTAATCGGGACCGTGTTTCGGCAGGCGTGGCGCGGCTCGAACATAGAGTTTGCGCAGCAGGCGCCTGGCACGGTCTTCGACGCCTCCTCCGCGCCGCCTGTGGAGCTCCTGCTGTCGCAGGAGCTTTCCCGCCTGGACTATCTCGCCGCGGAGCCGGCGGCGATTGCGGCGAGAATCCGACGTCTGGTTGAGATCGAGGGCCACACTATTACCAGCCATGCGGACCCGCGACACGGGCAGCCCGTTCGCTATCGCGACGTCGCCATTCTGCTTCGACAGCTCACCGACATTCAGCGCTATGAGGAGGCGCTGGCCGGGGCAGGCGTGCCGTATTTCGTGGTCGGCGGAGGTCGGGGCTACTATGTCCGGCAGGAGGTTCGCGACCTGGTCAACGTGCTGACCGTGATCGACACGCCTCTCGATGACATTGCGCTCGCGGCGGCGCTTCGGTGCCCGATGGCCGGAGTGGATCTGGACACGCTGTATCGCATCGTCGATGCCGCGCGCGGCCGATCAGCCGCCGAATCCCCAATCGTGGAATCTGGTTCCACCGAAACGGCAGTAGGATCCAAGACCGCTCAAAGCCCCGACAAACGTCCCTCCCTCACTTCCAATCCCGTAAACGCCGAGCAGGCGCCTGGGCAGCTTCCGCTCTACCTCGGCATGCAGCGCCTCCTGGCCAGCGGCGCCCTGCCTGCCGAGGAGCACCACAAGCTGGCGCTGTTTGTCGAGACCATCGACGATCTGCGCGCTCAGCAGGACCGCATCCCGCTCGGGCAGTTGCTGGAGCGCCTGATCACTCGCGTTTCGTACGACGTACGTCTCCTGGTTCGGCCGAATGGTCGCCGTCGGCTCGCGAACGTGCGGAAACTGCTCCAGATGGCGAACGCCGAACCCGGAGCCAGCGTTCGCGAATTCATACGCCGGCTCCGAGACCTCGAGCGTATCTCCGACCGCGAGGGCGACGCACCTACAGAAGAGGAAGCGGCGGATGTTGTGCGGATACATACCATCCACGGCGCGAAGGGTCTGGAATTCCCGGTCGTCGTAATCGCCGACCTGTCGCGCTCGCTTGAATTCCCGGAACGCAGCCTGTTTGTCTGCGACCCCTACCGGCTCGCGATGGGCGCGCGGGTATGCGGCGCTCCGGACGCGGCCTACCGCGCCGTGGACGGCGCGCGGCAGGAAGCGGACCGCGATGAGTCGGTCCGGCTGCTGTACGTGGCGATGACGCGGGC
>DATGJU010000476.1:0-7078 GCA_035295045.1 Chthonomonadaceae bacterium | reverse complement strand
ACTTGAGCTTAACCGGCTAGGTTACGGCGTTGACGCGTTCGTTTTGGACGCAGCGAGTTTCGTTCCGCAAAGCCGCCAGCGGCTGTTCGTTGCGGCGAAGCAGGAATTGCGACAGGAACCCGCGCGGGTGTTGTCGGGCCTGCGGTTTTACCAGTCCGAGGTACGACCCGCTGCGCTCGCGGACTTCATCCTAATGCACGACGAGATCAACTGGTCGATCCGCGCTCTGCCACCTCTGCCAAGCTCGGATGCGCGCCTCACCGACATCCTTGATGACCTGCCTTCCTCCTCGGCAGAGTGGTGGAGCGCGGAGCGTTCCGCCTATCTGCTGAGCCAGATGAGCGTGCGGCATCGAAAGATAGCGGACGAAATGATTGCCGCAGACGCGTTCTCCTACGGCACAGTATTCCGCCGCGTCCGGTACGGCAAGTCGATGGCGGAACTCCGGACGGACGGCATTGCGGGATGCCTACGCACGCCGCGAGGAGGTAGCGGCAGGCAAATCTTAGTCAAGGCGGGTAAGGGCGAATTCCACGCTCGACTGTTGAGCCCAGCTGAATGCGCACGTCTGATGGGGGCAGACGGTTTTCGTGTCGCCGTTCCGTCGAACCAAGCTCTGTTCGGCTTTGGCGACGCCGTCTGCGCTCCTGTCATTACTTGGATTGCTGAGAATTACTTGAATCCACTCGTGGATGAGTTGATTGACGAAGGACGCGCGGCCCGTATTAGCGGCGATCGGTATCTGGGCGGGTGAATAAATGTGGGAGATCTGATCGAACATGGCTGATAGGCGGCCGCGCAGGGCGCGGATAGGGACTTCAGAAGAGGTTGCGGCCATTAATAAGGCGATTTCCGCCTTCATGGACCGGCTTGATGCGCAGGGCAGGCGAATTGGAAGCACTCGCCACGGCGTATACGCCTTCTTCGATTATGAGCAAGAGCCGATCTATGTCGGCCAAACCAAGGAGAGCCTTCGACAGCGGATTGGACGGCACCTTACGAACCAGCGCACGGATGCCGTCGCAATGAATGTTCTTGACCCCTTCGAGGTGGCCTTTATAGAGGTCTGGCCGCTTCCGGAGCTTGCAGCGGCCGATAAGGAGACGGCGTCCCGCAAATTGAACTCTGCAGAATACACCGTGTTTCAGGCGGTGTTACAGGCGTCCGCCCTGGGAGCGGTGTTAAACGAAAAGGATATAGCTCCAACAGATATCATCGGGCTACCGCAATCCTACCGGGGCCAGATCGTTCCGGAACCAATTTACGAGAGGCGCAAGCATCCAGACATTCGCATTGCCCGGCGAGCAAGCACGATCGCCCGGCTTGCGCAGGTAATCAGCGAGCGGGATGTCTCGCTCGGTTTGCGCAGGACCCTCATCACGCAAGCCCGTCGGCTCGAGAAGCTAGCGGCGGACCGGTTCGCGCAGTTCGAGGCCAGCGGCGCGCGCGTCGAGGTCGAGGTCGGTGGCGAAGAAACGGGCGAGTCGGCTGAATAGAATTGGGGCGCGGGACGCGCGCGGGTTCATCACGGAGATCCGCATCGACCGAACGCGGGCGGCCAATCCAAACGCTTTCCCGCTGACGCTGCCGGCGCTCCGGAGCGCCGAGCGGATTCCAGTCCATAGCGAGGTCACTTTCTTCATCGGGGAGAATGGGTGCGGGAAGTCCACGCTGGTGGAGGGGATTGCGGGCGCGTTCGGGCTGAATCCCGAGGGCGGCTCGCGCAACTTCGGCTTCTCGACGCGCGCCTCGCACTCCAATCTCGCCGATATCCTCGTGCTCGGCAAGGGCTTCTCGCGGCCGAGCGACGCCTTCTTCCTGCGCGCCGAGAGCTACTTCAACCTGGCGACGGAGATCGAGCGGCTGGACAAGGAGCCTGGCGGAGGGCCTCCGATCATCGCATCCTACGGCGGTGTGTCGCTGCACGAGCAGTCGCACGGCGAATCGTTCCTTGCGCTGCTGAACCACCGCTTTCACAGCGACGGCCTCTATATCCTGGACGAGCCGGAGGCGGCGCTTTCGCCGCGACGGTTGATCGTTATGCTGGCGCATCTGCGGCGGCTGATCGCGGAGGGCTGCCAGTTTATCATCGCGACTCACTCGCCGATCCTGATGGCCTACCCCGGCCGCTGATCCTCCAGCTCTCGGCCGACGGCATCCATCCCGTCGCCTACGAAGAGACGGAGCACTATCGCGTCACGCGCGGATTCCTCAACAACCCGTCGGAGATGCTGCGTATCGCGCTCGGCAGCAGCGACGAGACCGGCAGTCTCTTATCGTAGCCGCTCCAACCCCTTCGAGACGTACCAGGCTCAGACGGCCGAGCGGCGAGATCGGCATCCCCCTGTCGTAGCCGCTCCCGCGGGCGCGAGCGCGGGCAGCCGGTGGCGCCGTACCGACGCGTGACTCAGCCCGTCTACGCAGTCCCTGCCCCGTGTGCCGCCCGATGCAGCATGAGCCGGAGGCCGCCGAGGTTGTCACTGGCCATGCGCGATCAGCCCATGACCCGCATGCCGAGCCATGCGCAGTGCAGGTCGCGGCCGTCGGCAGGATCCGACCGTTTCTTTCCGGCGGGCGCGGCTATGGCGCGTCCGGCAAAGAATCTGTCGATTTTGCGCGAAACCGGTAAAACGCGCCGCCGCCGTGCCTCGTAGTGTGGATACCGCTCCATCCGCGCGCGCCGGCCGCGGGCCGTCGCCGGGGTGAGGCGTCCGTTGGCGGCAGATCGATCCGTCGCGGCGGCGCGTCCATTCGTCCGCGAGAGCATCCTGCCCGACGCTGCGATAGACTCGTGAGCGTTGCGGCGGTGCGTCGTACGGGGCGCGACGCGCGAGCCCGGCGCCCGTCGGGCAGCGCGCCGCGGACCGACCGGGAGCGCGTCCGGCCTGCGGCTCGAAGCGGCATCCCGCACGAAGTGCGAGGGGAGACCCGGCGTCGGCGGGGCCGTGGTTGCGCGAGCCGGGCTCGCAGCTGGCGCCGTCCGTGATCGTCGCGATTCTGTCCTGGCGGCGGCTCTGTGCCGCTCAGGATGCCCTCGCATCAGGAGCCTTACGTTTCCATGCAATGCCCTCGCTGTTTGGCCGAAGCGCCCAATGGAAGCCCGCGGTGCCCCGCGTGCCACAAGTCGTTCGCGCAGCTCGCCGCCGGCTCGGTGCGGGTCGCGCTCACGGGCGAAGTCCATCCCGGCCTCGCCGGCGAGACGGCGCCTTCGCCCGCCGCGAAGACGGAGTGCGTTGCAGCCGACGCAGCGGAGCCAGCAGCACGGAACGGGCGAGCGAAATTTCGCCGTGCGCCCGCCGGGGCGGATTTCCCGGCCGATTCCGATGGCGTGGACGAGCCGGATGCGGCGGCAAACGAGGGGGAGAACGCACCGGACGTGCCGGACGCGCCGCGCCTCATCCCGACCCGGCCCGGCCTCTTTCCGGTGCAGCGGCGCATCACGGTTCCGAGGCGGAGGGAGGCGCCGCAGGCGCTCTTGCGCTGGCTCATCGCGGCGCTCTCGTTCGCGGGCGCGGTCTGGGCGGCCTACCTCTGCTATCGGCCCTACGTCGCGCCGGTACACTTTCCCGTTTACAACCCTGGCGCGGCCGAATTCGCTCCGGAAGAGGCGGCACGGGCGATCCCCGCCGTCTATCTCTGGCTCTGGGGCGGCTACTGCGTGCTGGCGGTCCTGTCGCAGCTCTTCCAGCCGGGTCCGTGGCGCATCGGCGGCGTCGGAATTCGCACGAACTGGGTCGTCAACATTACCACGGCGCTGACCATAGTCGTGTTCATGGGCACGAGCGTCGGCGAGGGCGAGCGCAGGGCATTCGAGCGGGAGGACCTCGTTAACAACGCCAACGGGACCTACACGTACCGATCCGGCAACGAAACGCGTCCCGTCGATCCGCCGGAGGCTGCAACCATCTATACGCGGCTGGTTCGCGCGCGCGAGTCGGAGACCTATCGCTACTGGAATATCGCGGCCCTGGTCTCGTTCCTGGCGCTGGGAGGCTACGCCGTCTGGTGGAACGTCGCGCGGCCGGAGCCGGCCGCGCCCGGCCCGCTGTTCGACCCCGAGCAGTGGCTGCGGCAGCGCGCGGGCCAGCCCGATCCGGCGACTACCGTGTCCGACGAAGCCGTGCCGGCCGAAAACACGCGCTCCCGCGAGCCGTCCGAGGAGAACATCTCGTGGCGCTGACGGGCGGAAGCCGAGGCCTGCCAGCCCGGCCCGCGACCGGCGCCCGGCGAGCCGCCGACCCGGATGCCCGGCGCCTGGCGGCGAGCGCGGAGCCGGACCTGCCGGGTGGGGCCGATAGCGCGGACTCGAACGCGCGCTCGTCGGCGCCGGAGCGTGCCGGCGACCACGCGGCCGGCGCGAACGTGCTGCGCCTGTTCCGGCGCGAGTCGCCTGTGACGGTGCTCGGCCCGGGCCGGCGCGCCGTCATTTGGGTCCAGGGCTGCCCGTTCGCCTGCAGGGGCTGCATCGTCCCGGAGTCCTGGGCGGCCGATACCGGCGATCGGGTCCCGATCGGGGAGCTTGTAGACTGGATTTCCGAGCAGCCCGGCATCGAGGGGATCACGCTCTCCGGCGGCGAGCCGATGGAGCAGGCCGGTCCGCTCGCGGAGCTGATCGATCGGGTGCGCCGGGCGGCGGACCTCGGCGTGGTCTGCTACACCGGCCACACGCTCGAGACGCTGCGAAAGGCCGGCCGACCGGACCGGCTGGCGCTGTTGGACCGGTGCGATCTGCTGATCGACGGTGTCTATATCGAGAGCCGGCACGCGGACCTGCGCTGGCGCGGCTCCGCGAACCAGCGGCTCATCCCGCTCACGGACAGGTATCGCGCCGAGATCGAGCGGATACGCGCCGGTGAGGACCGCACGGCCGGCATGGAGTTCTTCGTGGACGACCGGGGCGCGTTCGGATTCGCCGGCGTGCCGCACCGGGCCGGCTTCCGTGCCGAGTTCGAGGCCCGCCTCGCCGGCTCCGGCGTGAAGCCGGGCTAGACCTGACGAACGGCCATCGCAGGCGCACCAAGGCGCCGGGAATGATCTGCCGGCCGAGCCGTGCGAACCGCACGAACCGAGACCGACAGGTCCCCTGAGTTGGGCGTGGCCGTGAACGCCACAAACTGGCGCATACGGCGAGGTTCGTGAGTCCCGTGTGTAGCCCCCAGAATCGGCGGTTGGGGGCGAAGATAAAGGAGCGATCAGATGAGCGGAGGTAAATTCGCGCTGCCGGCGCTCGCGGCCGGGCTGCTGGTGCAGATGTTGATGGCGCAGCAGGCGGCCGGCGTGGCCGCCGGGGCGCTGCGCGGCGAGGCCGAGGACGAGGAGCGGCGCAAGAGCCTGGAGGAGGGCCGGAACCGCTTCCGGTTCCAGCTTCGCGACGCGCACAGCCAGATCGCCGAGCCGGACGCGCTCTACCCGGCGCACCGGGTCCGGCTGCAGGCGATGCACGACGAGATCCTGGCAGCGATCGAGCAGGCCGCGACGGAGAGGGAGCTATGGCAGGCTGCAGGCTCCATCCCGCATCTGCTCGCCGACATCGGCACGGCGCGGATGAACCAGCGGTTCCACGCTGAGAGCGAGGCGCGGCACACCGAGCATCGGCTGCAGCACCGGCTCGACGACCTGAGGCGCGGGCTCGAGCAGATCGGCGCGTCGGAGATCGGCGCGCTCGATCCGGCGGGCGGCGATGCGGCGCGGCGCGCGCTCGCCGCGGCCGAGGCGGCGGTCGCGGCGAACGGTGCGGACGCCGCCTCGCTGCTGGAGACCGCGGCGGAGGCGATTGCGCTGCACGCCCGGCGCGGCGCCGACAAGCAGGTCGAGCGCATGGCCCGCGCCGCGGAGCAGGAGCGCGCGGCGACGGAAATCCGCGCCATCCTCGCCGGGCTGCGGCGCGACCCGATGATCGCCAGGTGGCAGGCAGGGGCGCTGGCGCGCCTGGAGAGCGCCGAGATGCCGGCGGCGGGCGAGGCCCCGGCGGAGCTCGCCGCCGTTCGCGATCAGGCTGCCGCGATGGTGAAGGCCGCCTCCGACGCGCAGCTCCGCGCCGATACGCGCGACTACATCAGCCGCAGCATCGCGCGGTCGCTCTCGGAGATGGGCTTCGTCGTCAGCGAGCCGGCTCCCGAGCATCCGGGACATCCCGCGACCGCGACGGTGCTCCAGGCGGCCTCTGCGTCCGGCAAGGCGATCCTCGTGAGCGTCCCCGTCGAGGGCGAGGTCTGGTACGAGGTGGACGGCTACGCGAAAACGACCTCGGCCGGCCTGAGCGGCGACGTGGTGCTGGCCTGCGACGAGGGCGAGCGCGTTCTGCAGGAGATGCACGCGCGCCTGGAAGAGGAGTTCCAGGTGGGCATGAGCGAAATCTGGTGGGAGGGCAAGGACCCGAACCGAAACCTGCGCCGCGCCGATTCGCTGCCGGCCCTGACGGCCTCCGGCCGGGACGCCGGCCGATGACGGATACGGGCGGCGAGCCGATCTCCTCGCGATGGGTGCTCGATTTCGAGAAACAGCTCCAGCGGCGCAAGCACATACTGCTCTACGGCAACATTCACGACCAGTTTCTCTGGCGCGACGAGTACCACGCGCTGCCGGAGTTCCTTCCGGCCTACTTCACGCGCCTCGGCTTCGAGCTGATCGTCCAGTACGACCCCGTCGACGGTTTTCGCTTCGCGGACGACGCGCCGGTGGTCCGCGAGGTCCGAACGGACGCGAGGCGCGCGGACCGGATGCGCCGCCGCTTCGACGAGATCGTGCGGCACGGCGTGCTGCAGAGCGGCCCCGGCCCGTTTGCGCGCCCGGCCGCGCCGCCGCCGCCCGCGCCATCTGTCAGTGGACCGCCGGCATCGCCCGGCGCAACGGCGACCGGCGGGGCGCCCGGTTTCACGGCCGGCGCGTCGCACGGATCGGCGACAGGCGGGGCGCAGCCAGCGGCGGATGGGCGCACGTCCGGCGCGGGCGGGCCGGCCGTCGATGCCACCGCGTCGCCGCCGCGCAGCGCGCCCGGCCTGGCGATAGGCGTCACGCCGGCTCGCCGCATCGCGCCGGAGGAGGCGTTCGGCAGCCTGCGCATGGTCCTCGGCCAGGC
>DATGJU010000475.1:0-3034 GCA_035295045.1 Chthonomonadaceae bacterium | reverse complement strand
CGGGCCGAGCCCCGCCCTACGGCTTATGCTCGCTCTGAACGTGGAGCGGCCGCTCGGTCGGGAACATATACCCCTTCGAGCGGGCGGCATCGATCGCGCCCTGGTCGGTCCGAATGGCCGACAGCGCCTTCTGCGCCGTCTGGTTCTGGATCTCCTTCGCCCGAAGCTGCCGCTCGATCGCATCGTTCTCGCTGTGCAGCTTTGCCGCTACCTGGAGCGGCCCCGCGACCTGGAGGCCGAGCCAGGCGCCGCCCGCAAGCACGACGACGCCACAGAACGCTACGGCCGGCAAGACGCTCCGATCCCTGCGGCCGCGCGCAATCTTCGGAGGTTTGATTTCGACGATCTTCACGCTCGGATGATTCCTTTCATTCCGACTACCGCAGATTGTAAAACGCCCGCCGCCCGGCGTACTCGGCGCTCTCGCCGAGCTCCTCCTCGATACGGAGAAGCTGGTTGTACTTCGCCACCCGGTCGGACCTGTTCGGCGCGCCGGTCTTGATCTGGCCGGCGTTCGTCGCAACCACGATGTCCGCGATCGTGGAATCCTCGGTCTCGCCGGACCGGTGCGATACGACCGCCGTGTAGCTGGCCCGTTTCGCCAGCTCGATGGCGTCGAGGGTCTCGGTGAGCGTTCCGATCTGGTTCACCTTGATCAGGATGGAGTTCGTGGTCCGGGAGGTGATGCCCCGCTGCAGCCGGGCCGTATTGGTAACGAACAGGTCGTCGCCGACGACCTGGACGTGGCCGCCGATACGGTCGGTGAGCAGCTTCCACGTGTCCCAATCGTCCTCGGCACAGCCGTCCTCGATCGA
This sequence comes from Chthonomonadaceae bacterium, assembly GCA_035295045.1. Classification (GTDB taxonomy): domain Bacteria; phylum Armatimonadota; class Chthonomonadetes; order Chthonomonadales; family Chthonomonadaceae; genus DATGJU01. Next base: position 2,219 of record DATGJU010000475.1, on the reverse strand, counting down.
GATGATCGGGTACTTGTCCACCAACCGGGCGTAGTAGTCCACGATCTCCGGCCCGGTCAGAACCTTGCCCTCGCCCCGCAAGTGGTACTTGCCATCCTCATAAAGCTCGGTTGCGGCGCTGTCCAACGCCACGTATACGTCCTCGCCCGCGGCGTATCCGGCCTGCGCGATCGCCTCGATGATAATCTCGATCGCCTCTTCGTTGCTCGTCAGGTTGGGAGCGAATCCGCCCTCGTCGCCATACCCTGTTCCCAGATTGCGCCCGTGCAGCACCTTGCGGAGCGCATGAAAAATCTCGGAGCCCATCCGCAGAGCCTCGGAGAAGCTCTCCGCGCCAACGGGCATGACCATGAACTCCTGGAGGTCCACGTTGCTGTCGGCATGCTTGCCGCCGTTCAGGATGTTCATCATCGGCACCGGCAGCGTAAACGCGTTGACGCCTCCGATGTACTGGTAGAGCGGGAGCGCGAGAGCGCTTGCGGCTGCGCGCGCAACGGCGAGCGATACCCCGAGTATCGCGTTGGCGCCCAGATTGTTCTTGTTCTCCGTCCCGTCCATGTCGATCATTCGCAGATCGATCGAACGCTGGTCGGACGCGTCCATATCCACGATTTCGGGACCGATCTTGTCGTTCACGTTATCGATGGCGGTCAGGACGCCCTTGCCGGCGTACCGGCCCTTGTCGCCGTCCCGCAGCTCGACCGCCTCGTGCTTACCGGTCGACGCGCCTGAGGGGACGGCGGCGCGACCCAGCGTCCCGTCCTCCAGGATTACGTCCACTTCGATCGTCGGATTGCCGCGCGAGTCGAGGATCTCGCGGGCGGAGACGTCGTCGATACTTAAACCCACTTGTTAACTCCTTGGCGCCCATCCCGACGACAGACGCGAGCGCACCGGCAGTATCTGCCCAAGAACATGGGGACGGGGCGAAATTCCGTACGGCCAGGGGCGGATTTCGTCCGCCCTGCGCGCGCTGACATTATGGCACACGCGGCGCGCGCCTGTAAATCGAAACCAGCCGTGGAAGGATTTCCACGGCCAGCCGCCGAATGCTCCTCTGCCCGTAAACACGCCTCACCGATCGCGGCGTTGGGCGATGCCGGAGCGAGCGCGGCGGAGAGCACGACTGCTAATGCAAACGGTGGAACTGACGACCTGGCGCAACGGTCTGCTGCAGGAGATGCTCCTTACGATTCCTGCGGCCGAGAACTGGAACGATGCCGGCCTGCGCGTAGAGGCGCTGCTCGAATCGGCTAAAGTAAACGCCTCCCTCGCCGGAGCGCAGCTCACCATTGATCTCGGACTGCGCAGCATGGCGCCCGGCGACCTCGAATGGCTGATCGATCGCATCCGCACGCAGTTCGGCCTGCTGACGGTCGCGGTCGTCTCCACGGATGAGAAGACACGCGATATCGCAAAGCGTCTGGCGCTGAATACCTATCAGATGCTGCCCGGCGGAAGCCGGGCCGACTCCGATCCCGGCACGAAGAACAACGCGCTCTACCTGCCGCAGACGGTCCGCTCTGGACAGCGGATCGTCCACGAGGGCCATCTGATCATCGGCGGCGACGTGAACTCGGGCGGCGAAGTGGTGGCAGCAGGCGACATCATCGTCGCGGGCGCGCTTCGCGGCCTCGCGCACGCCGGCAGCGGCGGCGACCAGTCGGCCCGGATTATCGCGGGAGTCATGCGGCCCAACCAGTTGCGGATCGCCGGCGAGATCGCACGATCGCCGGAGGGCGCGGCGCCGAATGCGCCTCGGAAGCCCGAAGTCGCGCGGATCGTCAACGGTACGATCCACGTCACGGCCGTCTAGTTTCCCGATCGGATCCGTTGAAGGCGGAGACATGCCGCGGCGGGCCATCGAGCAGCTCAGGGCATTTCACGGATTTTAGCGCCGCAGCCTACGTAAAGTGGTCCTGAAGCTCGCGTAGGCCGGCAAACGACCAGGGTGATTGGCAGGTTTCATGAGCGATACGTGCAGGGTTATCGTGGTGACATCGGGCAAAGGAGGCGTCGGGAAGACGACGACGACTGCCAATATCGGCGCTGCGCTGGCGAACCTGAATGAGAAGGTGGCCCTGCTGGACGCCGACATCGGACTCCGGAATCTGGACTTGGCCCTCGGTCTGGAGAACCGGATCGTATACGATGTTGTGGATGTGGTCGAGAATCGCGCCAAAATACGACAGGCGCTCATCAAGCACAAGAACATCCCG
>DATGJU010000474.1:0-6668 GCA_035295045.1 Chthonomonadaceae bacterium | reverse complement strand
CGCTGCCGACGGCCGTCGCCGCCGCGCAGCCGAACGTGCGGTAGGCGGCCCGCACGATCGTGCCTGCGCAAACTTCAAACTGCAAAATGATGTACGGCCCCTCGCCCGGCTCGCCCGCCACACCCTCGTGCGTGGCGCCCGCAAGCGGCCCCGGATTGCGCGGGTTGGCGATATGCGCCTGCGCCAGCGCGCTATACATCGGCGTTCCTCCTCCATTCCAAGACAGATATACTGTACGTATGTCTACATATTAGCGCAATATTCAGGAATTGTCAACGGTCTGGAAAAGTTTTTTCGCCTGGGAAATCGGGGGCAAGCGGGGCGCCGGACGGCGACACTGAGGAGGGCGATGAACGCCGGTTACGGCCATACGACGGCGATCTGCGTGCGCGGCGGATTTACGGTCGATCCATACAAGCCGCGCTACATGAAGAGCCCGGCCGGCGGCGCGCAGGCCATTTAGCTTGGCGAATCGCCCGTCACCAGCGGCCGCTCCGCGCCGGCCGGGATCAGCGCCTCCAGCGTCTTCTTCAGCTTGTCGGCGGGCTGGTCCGGCCGGCCCACGATATCGAGCGGGACGCCGAGCTGCCGGGCGATCTGGACCGCGAGGCGCGCGGTTCCGTCGGCCGATACGCCCGAGACGTAGGTATCGTCCAGCTTCAGCAGCGGCGCGCCGGCCTTGTCCATCAACTGAATGCGGATCACTTCGTTGCCGGCGCTGCCGATTCGACTCGTGACAAGCTGGACAGACCCGACGCTGTCCGCGGGCCAGGATCGCCGGGACAGCGGCCCGCGCGACTGCTCCACGCGCCTGTTCGTGGCGTCGAACCGGTACGCCTTGCCGAGATCCATTACCATGACGTAGATGCCGGCGCCGCCGAGAAAGAGACAGGTGCCCTCCACCGGCCCGAGGATGCGATACGTGACCCAGTGGAGCTGAATGCCCGGCACGAAGCCGAGCGCCGCGCCGAAGACGAAGAGCCCGGCAGCGATCAGCACAATCCCGACCAGGCCGCATCCAAGCGCCGTCGCGTTGTCCGCGCGCAGCTCCAGAACGTCGCCCTCCGCGGAAGCCACCCGGTATGCCGCAATGTACTCGCCCTGCTTGACCGCCAGCGCCGGGAGCGCGCCAGGAGCGACGGACACTCGCAGGGGCTCGGGCTGCGCCGTATTGGCTGGTTCACTCATCGTTGTAACATATCTGGCGCGCCGCGGCTAGAGATACGTTTCGAGGAACGCCTCCAGCTTCTGCGGCGCGAAGCCGAACGGCCCCTTGCCGCCCTGGTAGACCGCCGTGCCGTCGCCGTCCAGGACGTACAGGCGCTCCGGCCACGCGTTGTACGCGCGCGAGGCGGCATCGTCCATTCCGTCGATCAGGACCGGGATAGCGAGTCGCAATCCGACGGCGCAGGCCGTCGCGACGCGCGTCCGCTCCTCCATGGAGCGCGTTTGCGCGTACTCCACGCCATCCGCGACGTTGCTCTCCATCTGCCATTCGTCGGTGGGGTGCGCCTCGCGAATATAGACGACGTAAATGGAGGCCCGATCGCGATACTTCTCGTAGATAGCCTGCAGGCCGACCGCCTGCCTACGGAAGGGCGGTCAGGTGTAGCTGCCGAATATCAGCACTGTGGGCCGCCGCTGGCCCGGCCCGCCGATCGTCACGGTTCGGCCATCCTCGCGCGCGGTCAGCGCAATCGGCGGAGCAGCGTCGCCGACGGCAAGCCGGTCCGGCTCAAGATAGCCCGCGGCGTCGATCGCCGTTCGCGCCTCCGGCGGGAGACTCCTCGCCATCTCCTCGATGTCGACTTCCAATTTATCGTACCTCCCGTTCGCGAGCCGCCGCGACTGGCGCCCGGACGCCAGTGACGTTCGCCGGCAGGTGCGGATCGTCCTTCCGGTGGGAGCACTCGAAATTCGCGAAAGGCGAGCGCACCGCCATGTCGAATCGGCGCCCTGCACGCCGACTACAATATGAACCCGATCGCGCGCGGGCCCTACGGCAGTTCGCACAATCTGAGTGAAGGAGTCAAATCGATGCGATTTATGGTCATCATGTATCCCGGTCCAGCCGCCGAGGCGGGCGTGCTCCCGGACGAGAAGATTCTCACGGCGATGGGCCAGTTCAACGAAGAGCTCGCGAGCAAGGGAATGCTTCTCGCCGGAGAGGGACTGCAGCCGACCTCGAAGGGCGCGCGAATACGCTTCTCCGGCGGCGCCGCGACAGTGACGGACGGCCCGTTCGCGGAGGCGAAGGAGGTGGTCGGCGGCTACTGGATGATCCAGGCGCCGTCAAAGGAGGCGGTCGTCGAGCAGTTCAGGCGCTGTCCGGCGAACGTGGACGACTTCATTGAGATCCGCCAGGTCTACGAGGCAGAGGATTTCGGCCCCGCGCTCACTCCGGAGCTGCGCGAGGCCGAAAGCCGTCTGCGCGATGCTACCGCGCGATAACGGAGGGACGATCAGGCGTTCAGGGTTTCAGAATAGCCTGCCGGCCAGGCCACCTCCTGAACGCCTGAACACCTGCCATCGTCTGGGCCTGCCTGCGGCCCTACTGCGCCTGCTTGGTGAGGACGAACGTGCCGGAGTCATTCGGCATGCCGTCGGCAGTGAACGCGTCGATGTAACCGCCGGAGATGGTATTCCCGCTAACGGTCCCGAAAAGGTAACGATGCGGGAACACCCGGTCCGTACTTGCAGCCGGATCGAATATCACGAAGTTGATGTTCGCGAAGAACTCGTTTCCGATCAGTACGGTGTCGATACCGACAGGATCCGTCCAGGTGTTCGTGGTCTCGTTCGAGGCAATGGTCGTCGTCTTGCCGCCGACGTTATTCACGAGATTGGGATTAGACGGGTTCGCGGCGAGAAACAGGTCCATCGTCACTCCCTCCTGGCCGAGCGTCGAGGACATCGATCCCGTCCAGTGACCGTCAATAGTGGGCGGCGCGCCTCCCTTCGTCAGGCTAACCGCGCCGGTGTGGGCATTGGCGCCGGTGATCGAGTAACTGCCCGTCAATGTGTTCGTGCCGATATTGAGACGGAACGACATCGGGTCCAGCGACTCGCCGGGTACGACGATTAGGATCGGAGGCGCGTTGCCCGGAGCTGCGAGCGCCGACACGTTCGTGCTGGAGGTCTGCTCGAAGTTCGCGGTGAAAGTAGCGCTGTTGCCGTTCACGTTCACGCCGAACGTGCTGGAGCCCAATAGGAACGCGTGGTCGCCGGGCGCCACTCCAAATGTTGGCTCGTCAATGAGCGCGATTTCCCCGACGCCGTTGATCTGAGAGCCATTCTGCGTGAAGTCGATCGTAAGGCTCAAGCTTTGCGCTGCACGCGTGATTGTGCCCGTCCACCTGCCAACGATGCTGTTGCTGGTAGACGCCGTCATGGGTGAGTTGCAGCCGCCACAGCCGCTGAGGAGGTTCATCAGCGGGATCGCAATGACCGCGATAACGAGCGAGAGTGATTTTCCGTATCGCACGTGCTTGCCTCCCAGGCGAATTTGAACGGACCCCGCGGGTCTATTGCGGCCCTCGCGGGTATGACCGTAGTCTACGCGGCGACCATTACACTATCATTACACGCCGCGGCGCCGACCGCGCTCCGCGCTCCACTGGGGACGTTTATGGCAGTCGAGTACATACAGAGCGGTTTTGAAAACGGATCGCCACTGGACTGGGAGGTCCGCGCGGATGGTCGCGTCCATGTCCGGCTGCAATACGATCACGAGCGCGGGTCGCCGAACCGCGCCGCGGGCCACTGGCACTTCCGCCTGGAAGGTGCGCCCGGCTCGACGGTCGATTTGGCGCTCGAGGGCTTCGACAACGTCTGGAACGGCGTCCTCAGCTCGCCAATCTCGGACCGCACCTCCTGCTTCCTATCCGCGGAAGGCCGCGCGTGGTCCGCTGTCCCCGCGTCGAAGACCGCGGACAATCGCCTGGAGCTCACAGTCCAGATGCCGGGGCCGGAGCTCTACGTCGCGCGGCTGGAGCCCTACCGTCTCAGCGACCTGGACCGCCTGCTGGAGGAGATCCAGGCGGATCGGCGCGTGGAGATCCAGCCGATTGGCGCGTCGCCGGAGGGCCGGCCGCTGGAGATCGTCCGCGTCGGCCGTGAAGCCGCTCCGCATCGCGCCCTGGTCCGCGCGCGCTCGCATCCGTGGGAGCCGGGCGGCAACTGGGTGGTCCAGGGGCTCATTCGAAGCCTGCTGGCAGACGAGGCGACGAGCCGCGCATTTCTGGAACGCTGCGCGCTCTATGTGCTTCCGATGGCGGACAAGGACGGGGTGGTCCGAGGCAGGACGCGATTTAATACGAACGGAATGGACCTGAACCGCAGCTGGGAGCGGCCCGCCGACCCCGCGCTCGCGCCGGAGAACGCCGCCGTCGAGCGCTGGCTGGAGGCGCTGATCGGCCGCGGGCTGGCGCCGCAGCTCGCCATCGACCTGCACAACGATAACAGCGGCAAGCTCCACGTCAGCCGGCCGGACATCCCCGGCGACCCGCACGTCGCGAAGATGCTGCGACTCGAAGCGCTGCTGCGGGAGCACACCTGGTTCCGTGAGGGCAGCAAATTCTCTACGCCCGGCCAGCCCTGGACCGTCGGTGTCGGCCTGCTGGAGCGGTACGGCATCGACGCCTGCATCCTCGAGCTTAACTGCGACTGGATCGCCGGTCTCGGCAGGGTACCGTTCGGCGCCGACTGGGAGCTGTTCGGCCACCAGCTTCGCGGGGCGCTCCTTGGCTATTTCGGTCGCGCGTAGCGGGGCGGATGCACGATTGACCGCCTGACGGCCGTCTGTTATACTCGGTCCGAACGAGATGGTCATTTCAAAAGGAGACGGACAAATGGACGGACAGTCGCAAATCGAACCCATTCCATCCCTCGCGGAGATCAGGGCGCGCCGCAAGCCTCTCAGGAACGTCAACAAGGAGCACCGCGAGCGCCTGTCTCCCCTACAGAAGCTTGCTGTCGCGATTACCGACCACGTCGGAAGCATGGGCTTCTTCCTGTTGATCCTGGCTTGGACGGTGACCTGGTGCGGATACAATATCCTCGCCACCCTGGTTCCCGCCATTCATCTCAAGCCGTTCGACCCGTTCCCCGCATTCGTCGCCTATCTCCTCATGAGCAACGTGATCCAGATTCTGCTGATGCCGCTCATTATGGTCGGGCAGAATGTCCAGGGCGCCCACTCCGAGCTGCGCGCGGAGCACGATCTCGAGGTTAACATCAAGGCAGAAAAGGAGATCGAAGTGATACTGGCGCACCTGGAACAGCAGCAGCAGCTGCTCCTTCAGCTTGTGAAGGCGCAGGGTATAAAGCTGGAGGCCGCGCTCGATGCCCGCGGAGCCGCGCAGTCGTGATCGAATTCGCCTGCCGCGCCTGCCGCTCAGAGTGCAAGGAGATGGTCCAATGGAGCCGAAACATTCCGTCAGCGAGCACGTCGCCAGGCTGCTTCAGGGCGGGCAGGCGTTCGATACTCTCGAGGAGATCATCGCCAGCATCCCGGCGGACAGGCGCGGTGCTGTGCCGGCCGGCGTGGAGCGCAGCGCCTGGCAGACGCTGGAGCACATCCGCATCGCCCAGCGCGACATCCTCGACTTCAGCCGTAACGCCGACGGCAGCTACCAGGAGAAGCGCTGGCCGGACGACTACTGGCCTACCGCCCCCGCACCGCCGGACGCGGGCGCCTGGGACCGCACCGCCGCCGCTATCCTCGCCGACCGCGCCGCGCTGGAGGCACTGGTCCTCGACGAGCGCGCCGACCTGTTCGCGCCGTTTCCCTGGGGCGACGGCCAGACCCTCCTCCGCGAGGCGCTCCTCGCCGCCGAGCACGCGGCGTATCACCTCGGCCAGCTCGTGATGCTGGCCGGGCTGCTGCAAGCGTAAGGACCGTCGAATTGGTTCGGTTATTCTCTCGCACTGCTTGCGTTACTCTAGCCTCCCATGGAGACCGAACCGCCGCGCCGTTCCGATCCCGCGCCGAATGTCGCGCTCGACGGCTTCCACGTGCCAGTGCGCGCCTGGTTTGCCGCCAAATTCGAGACGCCGACCCGGCATCTACAGATGGGCTCGCGGGTCATTCGGCGCGGCGCGCACACTTTACCTATCGTGGACCAGTTCCGCCATGGCACTGACGCCATGCTAAGGATGAACGTCTGTCCACAATTCCGCCGCGATGTACCGAGACAGGTGCGACACATTTGTGGTTGCGACGATCAAGCGCGGTGGAGCAATGCCAAGACTGAGAGCCTGGGCCGCAAGGATTACGTCGGCGTCCAGCGATCGCGGATCTGCGGTAGCCTGTCCCGATCGACGGGCCTCTCCCCACAACCTCGCTGCTGCCTCCAAATGTTCGGTGGCTAAGGGCACGAAGCGCTTCGGCTGAAGACAGAACGCCCTAAGCCTCACGATCTGGCTCACCGCACGGCGCTGCTCCAGTTCTCGCAGAACCTCGCCGGATTTCGCGCCGCATGAGCAGCGGCTCAAGGTCGGCCCAAAGGCGAGTCTCGGCTTCGCGCTCTTCTTCGGACATCTGCGCGTCTTCTTCCGCCCATTGTGCGAATAGCTCTCGGGCCGAAACGTCCGGAAAGAGCGAAGTGCCGTCTTGTTCCTGCCATAACCGGAGCGTGACGTCAAGGGCTACATCCTGACTTGTAGGA
>DATGJU010000473.1:0-29720 GCA_035295045.1 Chthonomonadaceae bacterium | reverse complement strand
CTCCGACGCGTCCGTTTCGAGCTTGGCGACGGCGCTCCGGCGGCACCGATCGAGTTGTGCCCGCGCGCTTGCGTCGTTCGGCGCTAGTGCCAGGGCTTTGACGCAGAGCTCCGCGGCATCGCCGAAGAGCTGCTGGCGCTCCAGGTAGGCGGCCTTGGCAAGCAGCGGTTTCGGATCGGAGGGATGCGCGGTGATCGCGCCGTCGAGCGCGGCGACCTCGCCGTTCGCGTGCGTTGCAACGTAGACCATCTTGCGCCAGAATGCGGCTTTCGGGTCTTTATGGGCGGCAGACAGCTCCGCGAGCTGACGCAGGCACTCAGGATTGAACGGATCGAGATACAACCCATCGGTAAGCGTGGTCCGCGCCTCCGCGTCCCGGCCCAACTGGTGCAGGATGTCCGCATAGAGGGCGAACCACCTTGCCTCATTGGGGGTCGGCTCGTCCGGTATCAGCCACCACTTGCCCATGCGGCTGTAGGCGCCCGCGTCGGCAAAGACCGCGGCATCCTGAAGTGTATTCGGGCCGTGCGGTCGCGCCATGATGACGCGCGCGACATCGTACTGAAAACGGTTCACGTTGTACTCGTGATCGAGCCGGATTCTGCGCAGCAGCAGCCGCTCGGTCTCGTCGTAGCGCTTAAGACGAATGCCGACATCGGTCAGGGTATCGTACGGCTCGTCCATGTGAGGCTGTCGATTGAAATAGAACGTGAGCTGATTCCAGGCGTCCTCATCGCGCCCGACGTGGGCCAGGTCGGTCGCATAGATCGCGGGATCGTACCAGACCTTCGGGTCCAGCTTGAGGGCCGTATCGTACTCCTGCGTGGCATCCGTCAATAGGCCGGCTTCGGAGTAGATGTGGCCCAGCTCGGAGTGCGCGTCGGCGTTGCGTGGATCCATTTCCAGGATCCTGTGGTACAGACCGACGGTTTCCGTCGCGTGGCCGTTGATCGCGGCGTACTCGGCAAGGCGCGTCTTGTACAGCGTCGATTCCGGGTGCTTCGCGACGACCTTCTTCATCACCTCATAGGCGCGCTGCGAGTCGCCGGTCTCGTTCAGGGCGTGCGCGTAGTAGAGTCCGACGTCGCCGTCGTTCGGCCGGCGCGAAGCCTCCACCTGCAGCTCCTCGACACTGGCCTTCGATAGGCGGACCGCGCCAGGACGGTTGGCCATGAACAGTCCAATCGTCGCCACGATCAGGACGGTAGCGGCAATGCCAATCGGAATGGTCCGATTCTTTGCCGGACGGTACTCCGTGTCGGTCATGGCTCTTTCACCTCGATCTCGCGGGAGAGCGAGGGAGCCGCAATCTGCGAGTGCTTCCCGCTCGGCCACGAGACCTCAAGTTTGTCGATTTTGGCGACCGCGCCCAGGCCGAAATGGACTCGCGGATCGCTCGCGGACAGGTAGCTGCCGCCTGTTGTCGCCTCGGCAATCCACTTCCGGCCGCCCGCCGTCACCGTGACGCGCGACCCCAGGCCCTGGCGATTGCTGCGCGTGCCGCGAAGTTTGACGGTGAGCCAGGCGCCCGGGTGCGGCATCCGGTTCATCAAAACGCGCGGCCGGCCCTCCAGGTCAACCACTACGAGGTCGAGCAGGCCATCGTTGTTCAAGTCGCCGACGGCAAGGCCGCGGCCGACGGCAGGCTCGGTGAACCCCGGGCCGCCGTCGGCAGCATGGTCCACGAACATCGGCTTCTGCTGTGGCGAAAGCTCCTGCATGAAAAGCTGCATCGGCTGGCGATAGTGGCGCAGCTTGTCCACAAGCTCTTCGTTGTCGTGGATATGCCCGTTCGTAATCGCCAGGTCAAGGCGCCCATCGTTGTCGAAATCCGCGAACTTCACGCCGAAGCCGACGCTGTACGTCGTCGCGATATCGATCCCGGTATTTCTGCCCTCGTGCGTGAACTGGCCGGACGCGGTGCCGCCATAGAGGCTGTCCGGCTCCGCCTCGAACGTAGTGACGATCAGGTCCATCCAGCCGTCGCCGTTGAAGTCGCCGAAGTCGACGCCCATCGCGCCCTGGACCTTGCCGCCGGAAGAGAGGGCGACGGCGCTTTCCAGTCCGACGTTGTTGAACCGCTTACCTTTCTGACTCACGAACAGGTCGCCGTCCATCTCATCGTTACCGAGGTACAGGTCAGGCCATCCGTCACCGTTCACGTCGCAAAACGCGGCGGCGAGGCATTTCCCGTGGGCGGTGTCGAGGCCCATCGGCACGGTGACGTCCTTGAACTTGAAACCGCCGACGTTGTGGTAGAGACTGCCCTGCTGCGCATCGTAAAAGTTCGGTCCGCAGGAGGCCTTGACGGCGCCGTAGCTGCAGAACTGCATTATGTGCGGGTCGGCCGTGTCAAACTTGACGTACCGGCCGATATATACGTCGACCAGGCCGTCGCGGTCGTAGTCGCCGACCGCAATGCTCGTCGCCCATGCGGTCGGCGAGGGCGATGCGAGACCAGATCCGGCGGTTACGTCCTTGAACTTGAAATGGCCGAGGTTCTGGTATACGCGGACCACGCCGTAGCCGCTCACAATCAGGTCCGGCAGGCCGTCGTTGTTCAGGTCCGCGACGGCGCAGCCCATATACATGCCAGGCGCCTGAAGACCGCTGCCTGCCGTAACGTCGGTGAACGTTCCGTCGCCGTTGTTGCGGTAGAGCGCGCACCGTCCCTGGCTCTCCGTGCCAGTCTCCCCGACGAAGAACAGATCGGCGTGACCGTCGCCGTCGAAGTCGCTAATGGCGCATCCGGTTCCCATCGTTTCGAGGACGGTCAGCGGAGAGCGCGAGCCATGTCCCAGCTTGAACTTGATTCCTGCGCGCTCGGTCACGTCCTCGAACCAGGAGGGATTCGCCGCCGGGCGGGCAGGCGGTCCCGCGACGTCCGGCGGGGCCGACGCCGGCTTCTGCGGTCCCTGGCAGCCACCACAGCCGGACAGGGCCATGGCGACCATCGCAGCCGCGATACCGACAAGCGAGCGCAGGCGGCGATGGCCCGGGGATCCGCCCCGACCGCGGCTGGCGGAGAGGAGCGACGCCGGAGAACTCACCTGTGCGCGCCCGCAGACGCCGCGGTCCGGCTCTTCTGCGCTGCCCGCACGTAGGCCTCAATCTCCTTTTCGACCGCCGGGTCGGGCGGTCCGAGCATCGTGTAGGCGTGGTACTCCTTGATTGCATCGTCGTCGTTATCGTACTTGCGCCACATCCGTGCGAGCCGCAGGTGCAGCTCCGGGTTTTGCGGATCGGCCAGGGAACGGTTCTGCAGATCCGTGATCTCCTTCTTCGCGGCGGCCATCTGTTCGGCGGCGCGGATTTTCGCCTCGCCGTCGGCCTTGTTTCCGATGCGCACTTCGCACTCGCCCAGTTGCCGGAGCGGCACGTCGTCGGTATTGTCCAGGCTTACGGCCTTGCGGTAATTCGCGATGGCGAGCGGGTAGTTCTGGTGCCGCTCATACAGCTCGCCGATCTCGGTAAAGCCGTCGGCCATGGAGGGGTCGCGCGCGACGGCCGCCATCAGCTCCTGCTCAGCCTGTCCGAACAGCCTCGGCGTGTCGCCCATGCGCGCGTAGAGCTCGCCGAGCCAGAGGTGCGCCACGGGATCGTTCGGCGCGAAGTGGATCGCGCGCCGCAGCTCGGTCTCCGCCTCTTCGTTCTTGCCATAGTGGATTGAGATGTGCGCCAGGTCGCGCCAGTAGTCTGGATTCTTCGCGTCGAGGGCGACGGCCCTGTGCAGCGCGGCATAGGCCTGGTCCGCCTGATGGTCCTCGCCGTACAGTTTTCCAAGGTGGTACCATGCGACCGAATTCTTGGGTTCTAGCTCGACGAGCTTCTTCAGGGGCTCGATCGCGCGCCGTGCGCTGCCGGCCTGGTAAAACGTTTCGGACAGACCCAGATAGGCCGCCGCATCCTTCGGATCGCGCCTTGCGGCCTCCGCGAAGGCCTCGTTAGCGCTCTTGCCCTTGCCCAGGCGCATCTGAACGCTGCCGAGTCCATCGTAAGCGCGCGCGAGCCTGGGGTCGAGCTCTGTAGCGCGTTTGAACGCCGCCTCGCTCTCCGTGAGCTTGCCGGACTTCAGCAGCGCCGAGCCGTAATATAGGAACGTAAGCGCGTCACGCGGATCGTCGTGGACCGCGTAGGCAAGCTCCTCCTCAGAGAGGGCCCGGAGTTTCCGCTCGTGGGCCCACGGTAGCAGCATTGCGCGCACGACGATCGCGATCGCAATAAGGAGAATGCCGAATACGAGAAGGCGTGCGTATCCGCGCTTCGCCGAAACGTTCGGCTTGCCGCGTTCGGGCGAAGTGCTGGGTGCTTCCGGGGACATAGTTACCATACGGCTTGAAACGGCACGAGAAGTTCCGCTGCCGCGATCGGATCGCGACGATCGCAGTAGGCGATCCGTGGCTTCGGCGCAGATCGCCGGCCTGTCTGCGCAGGCCGCGCGGCGGGGTTGCGTTGCGGGAAGTTCGGCCATGCGAGCGAAAAGCCGGAGAGACAAATCTCTCCGGCCATTCGCATTCAGTCACGCACGTGAGGGATCAGTCGACAGACCAGACCCAGTTCGCGTCGCTGTTGTCGGGGATCAGGTACGTGTTGTACGAGTAGGTCTGCTCGAAGTAGCCGCCCTTGGGTCCCGTGCAATTACCGTTGCCGTCGCAGCCGCCCGGAGCATGGTAGAGCGTGTTGCCCTGCGCGACGGACATGGAGCCGACCGGGTTGAACTTCTTGTACTTCACGTGGCCGTCCGTGTACACGACGTTCCCGCCGCCGGTGTGGCGGGGAAGGCCCCACGTAAAGCCCTGCCAGCTAAGCCAGCCGGTTACGAGCGAGCCGTCGTTGCCGAAGGTGGAATCCTCGAGGCACCATACGGTATTGGTGCGCCCGCGCCAGTCGATGCCGAGCGCCGGATTGTTGCCCCAGTCGTTGTGACCGTCGACGATCATCCAGCAATCGGCCGGGGTGTTGATCGCGGCCTCGCCAACGGGCGTGCGGTTGCGGCAGAGTTGATTGTTAATGATATAGTTGACCGGGTTGATGTTCCAGTCGCGGTGCGTGGGATCGGGCTGCGCATCGCTATCGATGTCGGTCGTATCCGGACACTGGTAGAGACCCTTGTTCTTAACGTAGGCCTCCGTGGTGTTCTGCCACTCCCAGGTACCGATTCCGTTCGGCAGCCAGCCGGCGAACGGGTAGTGCTCATCGTAGTCCTGGACGTACATCCGAACCGCGAGTCCAAGCTGCCGCACGTTGCTGCCGCATTGTGCAGTACGCGCCTTCTCCCTTGCTTGCGCAAATACCGGGAAGAGGATGGCGGCCAGAATCGCGATAATAGCTATAACGACGAGCAGTTCGATGAGCGTGAAGCCCTGCTTCTTTGCGCTTTTTAAGGCCATTTCATAGGTCCTTTCATTAGGATTCAGAACACTTTTGTGAACGCGGGCCGTTGACAGTCCGTGCTATGAGTGCGGTCGCGATGCCGACTTCCCAGTCAGTTACAGAGTCGTCGGCGGTTACTAGAGGAACGGCTGAGAACTTGCAGGTCGTCGTTCTTGGAAATCGAGCTAGTGCGGTCCGCCAGAGCTCGGCCCACCGGACGAGGGGCCGCCCGAGCCGGGTCCGCCAGACATCGGACCGCCGGAACCCGGCCGTCCGCCGGAGCCTGCAGCGCCGCCATAGCCGCTGCTCCCCGTCGGCGCCTGATATTGCTGGTGGCCTGGGCCATACGGGTTCGTCGCGGCCCCACCGCCGGCAGAACCAGGCCCAAACATTTTGAAGGCGATGAAACCTACGACGCACAATACGACCACAATGATTGCGACGATGATCGGCGTTCCGATGCTCTCCTTCACTCAATCACCTCCCCTGTAAGTGCTTTCAGCCGTTGAAGCACTGGCGCACGAGGAACGTGCCGAATACTTATGTATACCCGACATTCAGTAAAAGGCAACGGGATTCCTGCGAGTTCATGAAAATTTTTTCAGGATAGCCGCGCTACCATCTTTCTGAGACAGCTTTTGTCTCCAGGAACAGGCCAAGGTAGTCGCGCCCACCCGCCTTGCTGTTGGTCCCGCTCAGGTTGAAGCCGCCGAAGGGCTGGACGTCGACCGTCGCGCCGGTGCACTTCCGGTTCAGGTAGAGGTTGCCGACGTGGAATTCGCGGCGCGCGAGCTCCACGTGCGCCCGGTTGTTGGAGTAGACTGCGCCCGTGAGGCCGAATTCGGTGCTGTTGGCGATCTGCAGCGCCTCCTCGAATGTAGCGGCGCGCATCACCGCGAGCACCGGCCCGAAGATCTCCTCCTGCGCGATGCGCGCCGTTGGCGCCACGTCCGCGATGATTGCCGGGTGGACGAAGTAGCCGCCGTCGTTCGTATCCTCCGAATCGTTGCCGCCGAGCAGGAGCCGGCCCTCGCTCCGGCCCGACGCGATGTAGCCGGTGATCTTGTTGTACGCCGCGTCGTCGATTACGGCGCCCAGGTAGTTGCTGTAGCTCGCCGGGTCCCCCACCGTGAGTTTCGATGCGCGCTCGACCACTTTCTCCAGGAGTTTGTCGTAAACCGGGTCGACTGCGATCAGCCTCGAGCAGGCGGAGCACTTCTGGCCCTGGAAGCCGAACGCGGATACGATGATCTCGGACGCCGCGATATCGAGATTCACGTCGGAATCGACGACGATGGCATTCTTGCCGCCCATCTCGAAGATCCCCCGCTTGATCCACCGCTGGCCGCGCTGCGGCGTCGCGATCCGCTGGTTGATGTGAAGGCCGACCTCCTTGCTCCCGGTAAACGAAACGAACCGGACCTGCGGATGGCCGGTAAGCGCCTCTCCGATCGTGGCGCCGGGACCGAAAAGCAGGTTCACGACGCCCGGCGGCAGGCTCGCCACCTCCAGCAGCTCGACGAACTTCGCGGCGATCACGGGCGTCTGCTCGGCGGGCTTGATAACGACGGTGTTCCCGGTCACGATCGCCGCCGCCGTCATGCCGCACAGGATGGCCAGCGGGAAGTTCCACGGGCTGATGATCGCGCCTACGCCGATCGGCTGCCGAAACACCTCGTTCTCCTCGCCGGGCCAGGGCGTGGTCGGAACCGGCTCGAACCAGTGCGGCGCCTGCCTGGCGTAGAATTCGAGGAAGTCGATCGCCTCCGCGACGTCGGCGTAGGCTTCGTACCAGTTCTTGCTGCACTCCAGCACGAGCCATGCCGCGAACTCGTAAGAGCGCCTCCGCAGGATCGCCGCGGCCTTCACGAGGTAGCGGGCGCGCGTCTCGACCGGCAGGCGCGACCAGGGTCCATACGCCTCAAGAGCCGCCTGCACGGCCCGGTCCGCCATCTCTTCCGGCGCGTCGCAGGCGATCCCGACGACCTGCGCGAGCTGCGCGGGATTACGACTCGGCGTCTGGTGCTTGCTCTCGATCCTCTGCCCGGCGATCACCAGCGGATAGACGCGCCCAAGGTCGGCCTGGATCCGGCCGAGCCACGTCTCCATGCGGTGGCGAGGCGCCTCTTCGGTAAAGTTCGCGACCGGCTCGTTCTGAAACGGCGTAAACATTCTGTGCAGCCCTCTCAATCGAATGGTTGGGAAAATAATCGCTTGCGACGCGAATGGATTGGAATGTGTTACGAAAAGCTAATCGCCAGTTAATTGGTATCGTTTTCCCGGCCGAATGTTCCGCCGCGCTATCGTTCCGGCAGGCATTTCGACAATGGCGCGCGCGCCCCGAACCGGCCAGCAGACCCGCCATGACCGCACGTTCCGGTGCATCCGCAGAAGCAGGCCGTCCTTGTCCAGGAAAAGCACGTCGATGGCGAAGCGCATCCCGATGGTATGGATCCCGTTGCACGGCTCCAGCCACAGTCCCGCGTCCGGCGAGAGCGAGGCCCGGCCAAGGAGGCCGACGGTCTGCCGCCAAAGCGATCTGGCTGCCTCCATCCGCGCGACGACGATCCGCCCCGTCTCCACCTCGCGCAGTTGGAAGTATGGCTCGGCCATGCTCCTCTGTTCGGTTCCCGCCCCAAGTTTCCCTCCGGCGGACCGTTGCGGACCATTTTGGATTTCCGATTTTGGACCGCACCCCAGCTCGCCAGTGCCAGCGCGTAGAGCAGCGCGAATCCGCCTTGCGGGAGGTAGTACCGGTGGAGGGGCCCGGCGGAGGCTGCCAGCGGCGCAAGAAGGGCGGCAGTCCACACGGCGGGCAGGAGCAGCAGCCGGCGGTCTGCGCGCCAGAGGAGCGATACGCCGGTCAGCAGGGCGAGCGCGTTGAGCGTCGTAACGAGATTGACTGGCTGGACCGTGACCAGGATGCCGGTCGCGAGGAGCGCAGGGCCTCCGATCGGCGCTTCGCCCGCCAGCTTCGGCAGGCTCGCCACGCCGAGCAGGCAGGTTCCGGCCAGAGCCACGCAGAATGCGACCGGCAGAGCCCAGCGGCGCGCGCGTGGGGCGAGCGATAGATGTGCGTTGACCGGGGTGTTATGACGCGCCCAGCGGCGCGCGCGTGGGGCGAGCCCCCGGCAGCCGCCGGTCCGCGGCGCGGGCCCGCCGCGGCCGGCTGCGGCGCTGTCGGCAGATCGGAGTCGCGGAACGGACGCTTCTTTCGCCGATTCGCTCGTGATGCCGGCGGCGACCGGGCGAGCGTCGGCGCCGGCCGCGCTTGCATCGCCCGGCCCTGCCGCAACGCTGCGCCTGAAGACGCGTCCGACGGCGTAAAGCCAGATCGCGACAGAGCCGGCGAGCCAATCCCCGCACGCCAGAGGGTAGAACGGACCGAGAAGCTCCTGGATCGTGCGGCGGATCCATGCGCCGTTGCCGCCGTACGTGTAGCCAGGCACGCGTATCGCGAGGTATCGTATCGTCAGAAAGGCCACCGCCGCGAGCGCCATGGCCGCGATGCGTCGGCGGGCGCCGGTCCGATCGCACTGGGGGAATGGTGCGGATTCGAGCGCGAGGCAGACAAGGGGCAGCGGTATCGCGATCTCCTTGAAGCAGCATCCGGCGAGATAGGCGGCGGCGGCGGCGGCGAGCGCGCGTCGGCTGCCCGCTTGCGCCCGCAGGTAGGCGAGCAAAGCCAGGAGGCAGCAGGCCGCCGCCAGTGTGTCCGGCTGGTTCTTCCAGAGGAGCGCCGCGGTCGCCGCCACGGCCTGCCTCGTTACGATCGGGCACGGCGTCCCTGCAAAGCACCAGGCGGCGGCGCACCCGGCAAGGAGGGGCCGCGCGAGCCGGTAGAGCACAGCGAGCCGGTAGGCAAGGAACGCGAAGAGGGACGAACCGACGACGTGCGCCGCGATCGCGGGTACGAGATAGAGATCCTCGCGATCACCGAGGACTTTCCACTCCAGCCAGAACACGCAGGAGGACAGCGGACGGTAGAATGGAACGTAACTGCCGGCAACCCATGGCCCCGTCCACCATCTGAGTGTCTGCGCGAACCCGGGCGCGCGCAGCAGTCCGGCGTGAATCAGGCCGGTGTCCAGGTCCGTGCCGATCCAGGAGGGCGGCAACCCGGCGCGCATAAGAAGGCCGTGCAGGTTCGGGATCACGACGGCGAACAGCGCGAGGACGGTTGAAAGCAGCGTCAGCACGGCGAAGGTGAAGATGGATTGGCGGCGGGAGGGCGGTCCTGCGGGCATCGTTGTCTCCGTCGCGGTGGGCCAGGTGGTGCTGAAGAGGCGGGATAGTCCGCGTGGCGTTCCGCGCGCCACGCCGATTCTCCTGCGCTCGCTTTACAGCGAGCGGCGGTGGCGCCGCGTTCCCTTGGTCCGTGAGACATGGATGCGCGATGTCGCCTTTGCCGCGTGATACGTCGGTCCGTCCGTCTACCCGGGAACGCGCATGGCCGGTTTGCGCGGACGGATCATACCAGGAGGGGCAGCATGGTAACGATCAGCTTCGAGGACGACAAGGTAGTTTTCGACGTGCAGGCGAGCCATAAGCTCTGGGCGCTGAAGAGCCGGATCGAGGTCCCGCTCGCGCATATCAAGCAGGTGTGGACCGATCCGGATCCGCCCATGGGCTGGCTGGACGGCCTGAAGCTGATGGGAGCGGACCTGCCGCACTACTTTCGCGCCGGAACGTTCTGGCTGCATGGCAATTGGGCCTTCTTCGACGTTCGCCAACCGGAGAAGACGATCGTCGTGGAGCTGGAGAACGAGCATTTCGCACGACTTATCGCCGAGGTGGAGGACCCGCAGGCCGCCGTCGCGCTGCTCAAGGCGCGGATTGCTCACCGCGAGGCCGGCGCGCCCCGTGACTGAGCGCGCCGCATCGGTGGCTGGGTCGACCGCGCAGGAGGTTGCACGCGGCGCCCGCAACCAGACACGGGCATGAGCACCCGTGACCGTGGCTCGCGGCGCCCGCATGAAAGCCCCCAAGAATCGGGGGCTGGGGGCTGCTCTTACATCAGCGGCACACCGCGCCCGCTTGAGAGCGCCCAGAATTGGCGCAGTTCGAAACCGGCCGCGGCGTGGAATGGAGGGCGGAGTGGCAGGCGCAGGCAGCGATTCGCTGGCAGTGGTGTTCGACGGATGGAATGGATACAACACGAGTATCGTACGCGCGATCGAGCCCCTCACGGCCGACCAGCTCGCCTTCCGGCCGTTCGAAGGCCAGAACTCCGTCGGCGAGATTGCCCGGCACATCGCTCTTGGCCGCATCGGCTGGTTCCTGCGGATGGACGCGCCGCAGAGCTTCGAGCTTGCGGCCGACATCCCGGAGTGGACCACGGATCGGGACGGCAATCGACACATAGTCGAGTCGGCGATCCCGATCACCCAGAGCGCGGGCGATCTCGCGGCCTGGCTCAACACGTCCTGGAGGATGGTCGAGGCCACTCTCAACGCCTGGACCGTGGGGGACCTTACGGAGACGTATCGCCACACGTATTGGGGAAAGGCGTACGAGGTCTCGCGGCAGTGGACGCTCTGGCGCATCATGGCGCACGACATCCACCACGGCGGCCAGCTCACTATCCTGCTGGGCATGCAGGGGATCGAGGCGCTCGAGCTGATCGCGCTGGGAGGGCACATTATCGAGCCTCCGCTGGCTAGCGTGTAGGACGCAGGGAGCTGGTTGTCCGCCGTTATGCGCTTTCGTGAAATCACAGTCCCGTCGCTTGCCCGACCACTTACGTGCGTGACGGCGGCCCCATCCTCGTCGGTTCCGGAGACGCACGTGCCGGGGCTCGACCGGTACCTGGCGCTCGGCGGAGGTGCACTGCACCTCCATGGCGAGGGAGGCGAGACGCACAGCCGCGCGGCTGCCGGCCGGTGGCTGCGGGAGCACGATGGCGGCGCCACGCTCTTCGTCTGCATGCAGGTCTGCCACGATGGATGGGACGAGCGGGCGGCGCGGCCGATCGATCGGTTTACCGCGGACGCGGTCCGGGCGGACATCGCGGAAGACCTGGCGCTGATTGAGCGCCGCCGGATCGATCTCGCGTATCTTGACGACCGGCCGGATCGGCGGGCGGCGCCGGTATTGGATGCGCTTGCCGGCGAGATTGCGGCGGGTCGGGTTGGAGCGGTCGGACTTCGCAACTGGCCGGCGGACAGGATCGCCGCCGACGACGCCTCGCTCAAGGCGGCGGGCGCGCCAGGCGTCGCCGCAATCGTCACCACGGAGCTCGCGCTTCCGGTCGCGAGCCAGCCGCTCTGGCCGGAGTACGTGCCGTTCGATGCAGAGCTGCGCCGGACCATTAACGATCTCGGGCTCGCCGTCTTCGCTCACGCCGCGGACTACACGATCGGCCAGTGCCTGTTCGGCGACGCCGACCCGCGAGCCGCGATGAGGCCGGAGTGGGTGCGGCGATGGGAGCCAAAGACGAACGCGCCCCTGGTCGCCGCCGTGCGCGCAACGGCGGATCGGCTTGGCGCCTCGCCGCGGGCCGTCAGCGTCGCCTGGATGCTTAGTCGGGAGTTTCCCGTGTCCGTCATCGTCGGCCTGCCGGACCTGCTCGGCCCGTACGGCGGCGACTATGTCCGGGCGGCCGAGCTCGCCCACGATCCGGCGATCGTGGCGCTCGGTTTCGTAAGGGAGGGGATAGCCGGATGACATCTCGATCGCGGTTGTGGCTGGCGAGCGGGCTTCTGCTGACGATACTCGTGCCGGCGGGATTCCAGACCGTCGCCCAGGACACGCGCGTTACGATTGCGGTGGACGCGGTCGCTGACCGGCACAAGATCGACCCGAGAATCTACGGACTTGCCTTTGCGACGCCCGCACAACTTCGCGACCTGCGCGCTCCGACCAACCGGATGGGCGGCAACTCCACGAGTCGCTATAACTGGAAGCTGAACGCCGACAATCGCGCCGCCGACTGGTTCTTCGAGAGCCTCGCTGATAAGAGCGCCGAGCCGGGCGAGCGCGGAGACACCTTTATCGCCGAGGCACGCGCCGGCGGCGCGGAGCCGATGATCACGATACCGATGATCGACTGGATCGCGAAGGTCGGCACCGGCCGCGGCAAGCTGGCGAGCTTCTCCGTAACGAAGTACGGTCCGCAGCAGAAGACCGACCTGTACATGCCCGACGCCGGCAACGGAATCCGGACGGACGGCAAGCCGGTTACCGGCAACGATCCCGCGGACGCGGACGTCCGCAACAGCGTCGCCTATCAGCAAGAGTGGGTCCGGCATATCGTCGCGAAGCATGGGACCGCGGCGAAGGGCGGCCTTCAATACTATATTCTAGATAATGAGCCGGGGCTCTGGCATAGTACGCACCGCGATGTCCGCCCGGTGGGCATCAGGGCGGAAGAGCTGCGGGACCGGATTATCGAATATTCCCGCGCGATCAAGGCGGTCGATCCGCAGGCGAAGGTGGTCGCGCCGGAGGAGTGGGGATGGACGGGCTACATCTTCAGCCCGTATGATCACTGGTATGGCGGAACACACGGATGGTCGAACCTTCCGGAGCACGCGGCCGTGCAGGGCGGCAAAGACTTCTCGCCATGGCTCCTGGACCAGCTCCGCAGCGACAACACCCGGTCCGGCAAGCGGCTCGTGGACATCTTCACGGCGCACATCTATCCGCAAGGCGGCGAATTCGGCAACGACGCGTCGGCGTCGATGCAGGATCGGCGCAATCGGTCCACCCGCTCGCTTTGGGACCCGAACTACACGGACGAAACCTGGATCAAACAGAAGGTGAGGCTTATTCCGCGCTTGAAGGACTGGGTGAAGGAGAACTACCCCGGCACAGAGATCGGAATCACCGAATATAACTGGGGCGCGGAGGGCCACATCAACGGGGCCACGGCGCAGGCGGACGTGCTTGGCATATTCGGCCGGGAAGGGCTCGACCTGGCCAACCGCTGGACCACGCCGAAGACCGACTCACCGGCGTACAATGCGATCAAGATATTCCGCAACTACGACGGCCGGGGCGCGCAGTTCGGGGACACGAGCGTCCGCGCGGCGACGCCGGACTGCGACACGACGTCGGCGTTCGCTGCGGTCCGGGCCAGCGACGGCGCCCTTACCGTTATGGCGATACGCAAAGCCCGGTCGCAGGCGAAGTTGGCGATCAATATCGCCAACTTCGCGCCCGGCCGGATCGCGCAGGCGTGGCAGCTCACCGCCGCCAACAAGATCGAGCGGCTGCCGGACGTGGCGCTGAGCGGCAGGCGGCTCGAGACGGAGGTTCCGGCGCAGAGCATCACGCTGTTGGTCATACCCAGGGCGCGATAGCCTACACTGGCACCCCGGTCCGGCGCGCGGAACAAGGCATCTGTCGTGCAGTGCGCAAAGCGTATACAGCGAAGGGCCGCCGCTTCGCCGTGGAGCGCGCCACCGGCCAGGGTTCATCGTATGGGAGGGTCAAGATGCACCGGTCAAGTCGCGTCCCGTCGCTGGTAGGCGGCCTGATTGCCGCGGAGCTGCTCTTGGGCGCTGGCGTCCTGCGGGTTCTCCACCGAGCGGGCGCCCTGGATCGCTACTCGGTCGCAGCGCGCGCCGATACTGCACCTCGCAGTGTAGCGGCCGAGGATGTGAAGATCGCCGGTCGGGCGGTTACGGTCTGGCGGCCCACGAAGGGCTCCGGGCCCGCGCCGCTCGTGATCTTCTCGCACGGCTTTCACGGATCGAGCAAGCAGTCGACCTTCCTGATGCGTGCGCTCGCCGATCACGGATACCTCGTCGTCGCCGTCAACCACAAGGACGCCGGCTTCGGCGGCGGCCGCGGTGGGGCGCAGGGCTGGCTCCGGCCCACCGTTCCGTTCGAAGAGCCCGATCGTTGGACCGATGCCACGTACCGCGACCGCGCGGACGATGTTGTCGCCGTGATCGAGGCGATGAAAAGCGACTCCTCCTGGAGCGGAACGGCGGACTGGACGCGGCTCGCGCTCGCGGGCCACTCCCTTGGCGGATATACGGTGCTTGGCCTCGCGGGCGCCTGGCCAAGCTGGAAGATCTCCGGCGTGAAGGCGGTGCTCGCGCTCTCCCCGTTCTGCACGCCGTACCTATCGAAGGAGCGGCTCGGTTCGGTGACTACGCCGGTGATGTTCCAGGGCGGCACGTGGGATTACGGAGTCACCCCGTCCGTTCGCCGCAGCGGCGGAGCATTCGACGTGATCACGGCGCCAGCGGAGCTCGTCGACATCGATCGCGCCGGCCACTTCGCCTGGACGGACCTGAACGCCGATCACCAGGCGAACATCGTATACTACAGCGTCGCGTTCCTCGACAAGTACGTAAAGGGCCGGACCGGTGACGATCCTGCCCTAAAGCGCAAGGGAGTCGCCGAGGTTCGAACCAAATAGCCTTATTGGCCGATAGCATTTCGCAACAGCCTGATCGCGGCCTTCACGTTTTCGCGGCGCGCCGGAATATCGTACTTGCCGAGCGATTCATCCTCGATGCAGAGATCGTTCCGATAGCCCGCCTTCTTGAGATAGCCGACGATCCGAGTTATATCCAGATCGCCATCCGGGATCGGGCACTCGTACTTCGCGTATTCGTAGCCGACGGCACGCTGCTGCTCCCGAAGCTCCTCCGGATAGCGGATGTTCTTCACGTGCGTGTGGCGAGCGAGCGGCGCAAAGTGCTCGATTATCCGGTAGACTTCCGAAAGCGGCTTGCCGGACCAGTAGAAGTTGCCGATGTCCAGGGTCATGCCGAGCCGCTTCGAGTTCACCTTCGCGAAAACGCCGTCCAGGAATGCCGGATCGTTGCCCTGCGCGCCATGGTTCTCGATCGCGAGGGATACGCGGGACTTCGGCGTCAGGTCAAGCACGGCGCGCACCGCATCGGCGAACACCTGCTGGCGGCGCGCCAACGGCTCCGTATTCTGCCCGCTCATGATGGAATCGGTCCGCACCGCGGGCGCGCCGAGTGTGCCGGCCGCCTGCACCACGCCGGTCGTCCACGCCAGCTCCTGCTCGATGCGCGGCGAGTTGAAATCGTTGTGGATCAGAAACGCGGTCACGTTGAGGCCAGACCCTTTCGTCTGCCGCTCCAGCTTCGCCAGATCGTCCGGCCGGTCCAGGAAGAGCCGCGGCTGGTCGGCGGTCGGGTGCAGCGACCGGACGCTCATGTCGCGATTGACGAGCATCTCCACGTTGCGCAGGTCGAAATAGGTCAGTGCCTCGTGCAGGCTGTCGAATCCCGTCTGCATCACGATCTCGTCGCGGATCGAAACAAACATCACATCTCCTTGTTGAGCGGTGTAGTGTCGTCGCCGCGCTCTGACCGGATCGGCCGAACAGGCGGCAAAGCTCCAACAGGCTCGTGTTCTTGAGGCAGTGGGCGCTCGCAGCACGAGGGTTCCGCCCCGACGCGCCCTCCCACTCACTGACAGTCGGCCCTTGCAGCGCGGCACGCTCCCTATTTGCCGCGAGGCGCGATGTTTCCTTACAGCAGGCGCAATTAATGCAGACCAGAACCAATGGACCGGACGTGCTGGAGCCGATCGATCCGCCGGGCAGACGCGGCTACCGCTGGGCCGTCGTCGGCATGCTCTGGTTCCTCTGCTTCTTCAACTACGCGGACCGGCAGGCGATCTTCTCGATCTTCCCCGTGCTCAAGGCGAACTACCACTTCAGTAAGACCGACCTCGGCCTGATCGGCGCGGCGTTTATGTGGGTGTATGCATTCGCGGCGCCATTTGCCGGCCACGTAGGCGACCGGTATCCGCGCAAATGGGTGATCCTTGGCGGGCTGTATGTGTGGAGTCTCGTAACCGGCCTAACGGCATTATGCACGCGGGTCTCGCACTTCGTTCTCGTGCGCGGCGCGGAAGGGATGGGTGAGACGTTCTATATGCCGGCCTCGATGGCGCTGATCAGCGACTATCACGGCCCGTCCACTCGCTCCACTGCCATCGGGTGGCACCAGTCCAGCATCTATGCCGGTACGGTCGCCGGCAGCGCGCTGGCCGGCTGGATGGCCCTGAAATTCGGCTGGTGGACGCCCTTTTGGGTTCTGGCCCTCGCCGGGATGGCGCTTGGCGTCATAGTCCAGCTCTTCCTGCGCGAGCCGAGGCGCAACCATGCGGAGCGGCTCGAACGCACCGAGGCGCCTGCGCCGCCCGCGCAGGTTTCTGTAGGTACGTTTCTCGCGGAGTTTGTCCGAACGCCGACGGCCATACTACTGATTGTTGCGTTCTTTGGCGCGAACATGGTCGGTTTTGTATTCCTTACGTGGATGCCGACGTTTCTCACCGAGAAGTGGGGACTCAACCTCGCGCAGGCGGGCTTCGGCGGCACGGTTTTCATTCAGATATTCAGCATGGTCGGCGTAGTGCTGGGCGGGATCATTGCCGACTGGTGGCGCCGGGTCCGCACGGAAGGGCGGATACTCGTGCAGGCGATCGGGGCGCTGGCGGGCGTTCCGTTCGTCTTCCTCTGCGGCTACACGCGCAGTCCCGCGCTGTTGGTGGTGGCAATGTCGCTGTTCGGCCTCAGCAAGGGCTTCTACGATTCGAACCTGACGCCTGCGTTCTACGATGTTATCACGCCGTCCCGCCGCAGCACCGCAACCGGGCTGATGAATTTCGTAGGGTTTGTCGGCGCCGGCCTCGGGTCCGTTGCCGTCGGCGCGGCGGTCGACAAGCTCAAAATCACGATGAGCATGGCAATCGCGTCGACGGCCGTGGTGTACTTTCTCGTAGCATGCGTGCTTTTCCTGACCGCGGCGCTCTTTGCGCGTCGCGATATCGCCGCGGCCAGGCTCCGGTCGTCGATGCAAGGCTCATATTGCGCGTGAGCAGAGGCAACGATCCGAGTATAGATTAACGGAGAGCCGTGTGCGGCAAGCGATCTGGCCGGCGCGGCGCCGGGTTGCCGGCCACTGTCCCGCAGCGGGCGAAGGGCCTCGTCGGCCGCCGTCCGGCACATAACTTTGGCTGCCGGTTTGCGGGACCGGCCGCTCATCGCCGAATCCGCACGCGGCTTCGGCGCGTTACGTGGTATATTTCCTTTGGTGGTATTCGCTAAGCAACTCAGATTTACAAGTTGGACCGGCTCGCGGGTTTGGCGGACGCAGGACGACCCGCAGCGCCGATCGGCTGGAGTCCGCAGTGGGGCCGCATAACGACGACGCATTCGAGGTCGATACGGAGCCTGAGGATCCACAGGCCGAAGATCCCCTCGACGACTACCCCTATTGTTACTTTCCGGACGGCGAGCCGGTGTTCGATTCCCGGCCGCCCGGGCTGCGGTTTCACCTGCTGCATGTCGTGGGAATGGCAGTCGTAGCGGGGCTGATCTTTGCCGCCTTCTACTCCTCGAACGTGGGGCGGCAGCCGAAGGCGGACCCCTCCTCGGCCCGGGAGCCGCTCGCCCGGTCGCTGGCGGACCAGGCGAGCGCGGCGCAGTACCGCCTCGCGGCGACCGGCTCGGACGCGGCGGCCGCCGCGCGGGCGGCGCAGTACCTGCAGCGGATGTCGGCGGCGTGCCAGGACACAGATACCGCGCTCGTACAGTTGCAGACGATCTTGAGCGAATACACAGCCACGCCGGAGATTCGCAAGGACGCAGATTGGCGAAATCGCGTCGCAATCCCACTCGTGACCGTCGATTCTGCCGGCGCGAAGCTGATCTCCCTGTCCGATCCACCGGACGCGCTCGGACCGCTCAACGCGAGCCTGCATAAGGCGGGTCGTGAGCTTCGCGAGAGCGTACACGATTTCGCGCTGACGGTAGAGACCGGCGATTCACAGTATCTGACCCAGGCGGAAGTGCACCAGATGAACTGCAAGAGAATGTCGGAAGAGGCGACGGACGCGTTCGCGCAGTACCGAAAGCAGATGGGCGACGCCGCCGCGGTGACCGGCCCCTGACCGGAGCAGTCGCGGCCGCTTGCGCGGCGCGTCCTGCGTTCGCCGATCGAGCCGTCGAATCGCCGGAACGGCGCAACATTTATCGCTTTTGACTGTCGAATTTCCTGAAATGTAGATAATTGCGGGCCTCCCGAACGGGCGCCGCAACACGGGAGAAACGGATGCGGCTTCGTGGGTGCGGCCATATCGCGATCGCCTTGATGCTTTGCGCGGCCGTAAGCGCCTCGGCGGCGCCGACCAAACGCCGCGCCGCCGTCCACGCCTCTTCGAACGCGCCCCACCTAGCATCGCTTGTTGTAGAACCGGCGCACGTCGCGCTCACCGGTCCACTCAATTCCCAGCATCTGTTGATTACGGGTCGCTTCTCGGATGGGTCCGAGATCGATCTGACGCGCGCAGCCGTGTGCAAGCCGGCGAAGCCCGGCGTCGTACGGATCGATCACGACGTCGTGGCGCCGGTCGGTAATGGAACTGTCGATCTCCTCGTCCGCGCAGACGGGCAGACCGCCCATATCCCCGCTACTGTGCGCGACTTCGAAAAGACCGCGCCCGTAAGCCTTACAAACGACATCGAGCCGATCCTCACTCGCATCGGTTGTAATCAGGGCACGTGTCACGGCCAGCAAAACGGCAAGGGCGGGTTCAAGCTGAGCCTGCGCGGATACGACTCGGGCTTCGATTTCGAGCAGATCACCAAGGACGCTGGAGGAAAGCGCGTCGATCTCAAGTCGCCGGAGAAGAGCCTGATTCTTCTCAAGCCGACCATGGAGGTCCCGCACGGCGGCGGCCCGCGGCTGACGAAGGGCTCGCAGGAGTACAACCTGATCCTGCGGTGGCTGCGCGAGGGCCGCGTCGCGCCGTCCGACAAGGAGCCGAAGCTGGCGGAGCTGCGCGTCTCGCCGGCCGAGCGCGTGCTGCCGAAACCGGGCATGGTCCAGCCTATCCTGGCGATTGCGAAGTATTCCGACGGCTCCGAGCGCGACGTTACCTCGCTCTGCCGCTTCTCATCGCAAAACGACGCGGTCGCCTCCGTTACGGATGGCGGCGCCGTAACGGTGCGGCAGCCCGGCGAGAGCGCAATCATGGTCTCCTATGGCGGCGAGGTGAAGGTTACGCGCGTCCTCGTGCCGCAATCCGCCCCGCCGCTGGACGTCGCCCACCTGCCGCGCGCCAACTTCATCGACGGCCTGGTCTATGCCAAGCTCGCCAAGATGCGGATACCGCCGTCCGGCCGCTGCACCGATGCCGAGTTCCTGCGCCGCGTGAGCCTGGACGTGACAGCGACGCTGCCAACCGAGGCGGAGACGCGGGCGTTCCTGAAAGACAGCGACCCGCTGAAGCGGAGCAAGCTGATCGACAAGCTGCTCGCCTCGCCGGAAGCGGCGGACGTGCGTACGCTGCGGCTGTGCGACATGCTCCGCGTGAACGGCCAGTACCTCTCGGAAGAGGGCGCGGACACCTACTACCGCTGGATCCACGATGCCGTTCGCGATAACGTGCCTTACGACCGGTTCGTGCGCGATCTGCTCACCGGCAAGGGGAGCAACTTCCAGTCCGGTCCCGCGAACTACTTCCGCGTGGCCACCACGCCGCAAGAGCTGGCTGAGACGAGTGCCCAGACGTTCCTCGGCGTGCGCATCCAGTGCGCGCAGTGCCACAACCACCCGTTCGAGCGATGGAAGCAGAAGGACTACTACGGTCTGGCCGGGTTCTTCGCGCAGGTCGGTCGCAAGGGCGGCCCGGAGTTCGGCGAAGACCAGGTCTACGTGACGCACCACGGCGAGGCGACGCACCCGCGGACGAAGGCGGTCATCGCTCCCAAGTTCCTGGGCGGCGAAGAGCCGAAGCTGGACCCGGAGGGCGACCGGCGCGTGCAGCTCGCGGCTTGGCTGACCGACAAGAGCAACCTCGACTTCGCACGGGTCGCGGTCAACCGGATTTGGGCCGACTACTTCGGCAAGGGCATCGTCGATGCGGTGGACGACTTCCGTACGAGCAATCCGGCCGCGAACGAGCCGCTCCTCGACGCGCTGGGTAAGGCGTTCATCGCCTGCGGTTACGACGTAAAGCAGATCACCCGGACGATCCTGAATTCGGAAACCTACCAGCGCAGCAGCGTCATTCTGCCCGGCAACGCGCGAGACGAGCGCTACTTCGCCCGCGCCTACCCGCGCCGCCTGCCCGCCGAAACCCTGATGGATGCCGTGGCGCAGGTGACCGGCAAGCCGGACCGGTTCGGCTCCTATCCGGTTGGCTGGCGGGCGATCCAGGTTCGGGACAGCCGCATCAACGCCTACTTCCTGGACGTGTTCGGCCGGCCGAAGCGCGAGATCGTCTGCGCCTGTGAGCGAAGCCCGCAGCCGAACCTCGCGCAGTCGCTCCATCTGATCAACAGCGATACGATCAACTCCAAAGTCTCGTCGCGCGACGGTAAGATGGCGGCGCTGCTGGCCGAGTACCGGACCAATCCGCTCTTCCAGCCCGCCGCGGACGCGCTGATGATCCGCGACATGTATCTGACGGCGCTGTGCCGCTACCCGACGCAGTCCGAGACCCAGAAATTCCTGGCCTACATCGCCAAATCGCCCGACCACAGAAAGGCCTGCGAAGACGCCATGTGGGCGCTTCTGAACTCCGAGGAGTTCTTGTTCAACAAGTAAGGGGAACGAAGCCATGAGCGAACAGCCGAATCCGCTTTTCGATATTGCCGACCACCGGAACATGATGTCGCGCCGCAGCCTGATCAAGGTGGGGACGGTCGGGTTCCTCGGGCTTTCGCTCTCGCTGACCGAGCTGTTCCGCATGGAGGCGGCGCTGGCCGATGGAGCGAGCGGCGCGAAGGCCAAGTCGGTCATCCTGCTCTGGATGGACGGCGGGCCGTCGCAGTACGACACGTTCGACCCGAAGCTGGACGCGCCCGCGGGAATGAAGAGCGAACTCGGGCAGATCAAAACGAACGTCCCTGGCCTCAATCTCTGCGGGCTGATGCCCAACATGGCCAAAGTGATGGACAAGGTGACTCTGGTCCGGACGGTCTCGCACAACGAGGGCGCGCACGAGCGCGCCTGCCACACGCTGCTCACCGGATGGCATCCGAACCCATCGCTCATCTATCCGGCAGTGGGCTCCGTGGTGGCGAAGGAGCTGGGCAGCAACGGCACGCTCCCGCCCTATGTCGCCATTCCCGGCAGCAATTTTGCGTTCGGCTACGGCCAGTCCGGCTATCTGGAGGCGGCCTACAACCCGTTCTCCGTCGGTGGCGATCCGAACAACCGCAACTTCACCGTGCGCGACGTGAGCCTGCCGAACGGTCTGACCGTCGAGCGGCTGGATGATCGGCGCTCGCTTCTCAAGGAGATCGACGCGAACTTCAAGCGATTCGACAGCACTCCCGAAGCGAAGAGCCGGGACGAGTTCTACCAGCGCGCCTACAATATGATCTCGTCGCCCGCGGCCAAGAAGGCGTTCAACATCCAGGAGGAGTCCGCCGACGTCCGCGACAAGTACGGCCGCAACAGCTTTGGCCAGGGCTGCCTGCTGGCCCGGCGGCTCGTCGAGGCGGGCGTGCGCTTCGTCACGGTGACGCACGGCGGCTGGGACACGCACTCCGACAATGCCAAGTCGTGCAAGGAGCGGCTCGTTCCGCCGGTCGACCAGGGCATGGCGGCGCTCCTCGTCGACCTGGAGCAGCGCGGCCTGCTGAAAGACACGCTGGTGGTCTGGATGGGCGAGTTCGGTCGCACAGCGCAGATCAACCCGCTGGCGGGCCGCGACCACTGGCCGAACACCGGCTGCGCGGTCTTCGCGGGCGCGGGCGTGCCCGGCGGCCAGCTGGTGGGCGAGACCGACGTGAAGGGCGCCGATCCGAAGGATCGGAAGATCAGCCCGGAGGACATCGCCACGACGCTCTACGGCAAGCTGGGCGTCCAGGCGGACAAGGTCGTGATGACGCCGAGCGGCCGCCCGTCCAAGCTCGTGGACAACGGTACTGCGGTCAAAGAGCTGGGCTAGTCCGCCGGCTGGCTACCAATCGGGTACACAGTGCGGAGGCTGCGATGCCATACGAAGACCAGCTGGACCCTAATACCGAGCAAGCATTGCGGCGACAGGCCGACGATCGCGGAATAAGCGTCGCGGCGCCGATGCCGGAGAAGCTCCCGGAATCGCAAGAGAGAGACGCCGAACCGGAGGAGTTCGACACCGGAGCGTATATCGGGCGGCTGGCGGCGCGATTCCGGTCCCACATTCCTGATGAGGAATGGGCGCGAATTCCGCCGTACTTCGCTAACGATTTCCGCCAGTACCGTAATAAGGGCTGGTCCCTTACCGACTGCGCATCGTTAGTCATTTGCGCAAAACGATAAAGATTACGGAAGCGCTTGCGTACGATGCCGACTTCACGCAAGCAGGCTTGACGGCGTTGTTGGGTGACGGTCCGTAGTGCGGGGCGCCGGAGTATTCAGGACACATGGCTCGAGCAACGCGATTCGCGATAGCCTGCGCTCTACTATTGTCGCCGTTAGCGGCGTTCGCCGCACCGCACGTTAGCTATATCTTTCCGCCGGGCGGGCAGCGTGGCTCGACGGTCAAGGTGACATTGAGCGGAACCGATCTCGCATCGCTGACCGGCTTCTACTCGACGGGCGCCGGCGTCACCGCGAAGGCCGATCCGGGGGGCAGCGCCACCGAGCGCACCTACGACGTGACCGTGGCGAAGGACGCTCCGCTCGGCATCCAGCAGATCCGATTCTACGGCAAGGCCGGCCTCACAAACGCCCGCTACTTCGACGTAGGACAGTGGCCGGAGCGCGAGCAGACGCCCGGCAGCGGAACGCCTCTTAGCGTGATGCCGCCGGTTACGGTCAATAGCCGGATCGCCAGCACCTCCACGCGCAACGGCGTCACTTTCCCCGGCAGGGCCGGCGAGTCGCTCGTCTGCGAAATCCAAGGCCTGCGCATCCTTGGCCAGATCGGTGATTCGTGGCTCAAGGGCTATCTGGAGATCACGGACAGCGCCGGTAACGTGCTCGCAAGCAGCGACGGCACGCCGGACGAGTACTACCGCTGGGACCCGGTGATCACCTTCACGCCGCCGAAGGATGGCGAATACGCGGCCTGGTTCCGCGACCTGAACTGGCGCGGCGCGCCGATGGCCGACTACCGCCTCACCATCGCCGCCATGCCGCACGCATACGGCATCTTCCCACTGGGCGGGCGGCGCGGCACGAGCCCGACGGTCCACTTCCTCGGTGCCAACCTCTCGCATGCCGATAGGCCGGTGCCGGTGCCTTCGGACCCATCGGATCCTGCCGATCGCATACAGGTTGCCATTACGACCGCGGCCGGAACGACCAACGAGCGTCCATTCCAGGTGAGCGACCTGGCGGACGCCACACAGAAGGCGGGCAACAGTTCGCTGAACGCTGCGCAGGCGGTGCAGTTCCCGTGCGTCGTCAACGGCCGAATCGAGAGGGACGGGCTGCGCGACTATTACAAGTTCACCCTTGATAAACGGCAGCGCGTGGCGATCGAGGTCTGGTCTCGCCGGCTGGGAACGCCGATGGACCCGGACGTGACGCTCTACGACGCGGCCGGCAACGCTATCGGCGATGACGACGACTCGCGCGGTCGCGACAGCCGGATCGAGCGAGATATTGCGCCCGGAACGTACACCGTCCGCGTGCGCGACATCGACGACCGCGGCGGCATCGCGTATCCCTATCGCCTCTTCATCGCGCCGCCTGAGCCGCGCTTCTCTCTCGTTTGCACGCCGGACGCTCCGGCATTAACCGCCGGCGGAACGGTCACGCTCGCCGTCAAGGTCGAGCGGACCGACGGCTTCGACGGCCCGGTGGAGATCAGCGTGCCTGGCCTGCCTGCCGGCGTCACCGCCGCGCCCCTCATAATCGCGAAGGGCCAGCAGGAGGGCAAGCTGACCGTGACCGCCGCGGCGACCGCGGCGCTCGGGCCAATTCGTCTTCACGTCCGCGGCACGGGCAAGGCCGGCGACCGGGAGCTTCTCGCAGAGGCGCGCACCTCCGAGACCTACAACATCCAGGGCACCGCCTACCAGCGCGACCTCATCGGCCCGATCGTCCTCGTTTCCGAGAAGTAGCGTGGACGCGACCAGCCGGCAGCGCCTCTCGCGGCGATTGCTCGTTTGGCCCCTCGTCTTCGGCGTTCTCGGTGGGATCGCGCTGACGGGCTGGCAGCGGCGGCAGGCAGATCTCGACGCCGGGCTGCTGGCGGCGATCTGCCGCGACGATGCGCCCGCGGCGGTCGCACTGCTGGACCGGGGCGCGGACCCCAACGCCGCACTGGTCGTAGGCCGGCCGGATACGCCGTCCGACCTGCTGCATGGCCTCCTCCATCGGCTGCGCCGCGAGCCGGTGGTGCCTCGGAACGTCGGGGTTCCGGCGCTGTGCCTCGTCTACGACCCTGCGATCACGACGTTCGGCGGCCGCGGCGTGCGCGACTCAAACCGCGCCGCGCCGGCCCGCCCGCTGCTGACCGGTTGGCCGCTCGTTCGACCGCATCGTCTCGCCCTGGCTCGCGCCCTCCTAAACAAGGGCGCCAATCCGAACACCGGACCTTACGACACCGAGTCGCCGCTTAACATCGCCGTCCGCGCAAGAGATTACGACTCCGTTCAGCTGCTGCTCGAACACGGCGCGAACCCGAACACGGGCACTCGTTACCTCTCCACGTCGCCCCTGCTCGACGCAGACATCCGATGCGCCCAACTGCTGCTCGCGCATGGCGCCAATCCAAACGCTGCCGGCCGGTTTGCCGAAACGGTCCTCATGCACGCCGTTTCGGACGACGAGAGCTGGCGGAGAACGCATCGGGCGGAGCTTGTCGAGCTGCTCCTCAGGTACGGCGTCGACGTCAATGCCGGCGACCGGTACAACCAGACTGCGCTCATGCACGCGGTCAACGTCGCTTACGCGCGCCTGCTGGTCGATCACGGCGCGAACGTGAACGCCCGCAGCCGTCAGGGCGCAACGGCGCTGATGATGGCCTGCGCGACGCGCGGATACCACGACGCGGGGCTGGCTGCATTCCTGATTTCGCGCGGGGCCGACGTAAGCGCCACCGATAACCTCGGACGGACCGCCCGCACATACGCCATCCGCTATGCGGTCGGCAAACCGGACCCGCACTTACTGGCGCTCCTGGACGCCGCCGAAGCCGCCGAACGCAGGCGCATGCAGCCCGTGCCGGCGCCTCTCCAGCGCGGCGACCGTTGACGCCGGCCGCGAGACCAGGCAGGAAGGATAGAATCCGTGCGCTGCCTCTCGATACCCGGTCGCCTGCTCGCGGCCGTCTGCGCGGCGATTGCGATCGCCCCTCAGACGGCCGCGCCGCCGCGGAGCGCGGTTCGGATTCCGGCGGCGAGGCCCACGGCCGAGCCCGCCGGATCGCCAGCTCCCACAGGGCCGCTGCGCGACTCGGTTCGCATCACGGTACAACTGCCGCGCCGTATCGTGACGGACGGCGGCGCGGGCGGGTACCAGGCCTTTCCGGACATTTGCCGGCTGCGCAGCGGCGAGCTGCTCTGCGTCTTCTACGCAGGATATGGCCACATCTCGCAGCCGAACGCGGAACATCCGCGGGGCGGACGCGTCTGCGCCGTCCGGTCTTCCGACGACGGCAAGACCTGGAGCGCGCCCACCGTCGTCATCGATACCGAGCGCGACGATCGCGATCCGTCGGTCTGCTGCCTGCCGGACGGCGCGCTCCTCTGCAACTTCTTCACGTACGGCCGGTTCGGCGAGTGCGACACCTGTGTCGTTCGGTCACGAGATGGCGGCCACACCTGGAGCGCGCCGGAGATCGTTGCGCCCAGCTTCGCGACCTCCAGCCCGATCCGCCGGCTGCGATCCGGCCGGCTGCTGCTGATCGTCTACAACGTGGATGGAGGCGGGAAGCGCAGCTACCCGGCGGTCTGCGTTTCCGACGACCGTGGCCGGAACTGGTCGTCGCCGCACCCCATCGCGGAGAACTCCGGCAAGACGCTGGACGAGACCGACATCTTTGAACGGCGGGACGGAACGCTCCTCGCCGTTATGCGGCAGGTCATGTGCTCATCGGAATCGCGAGACGGTGGAAAGAGCTGGAGCGAGCCGCGCGATCTCGGGTTCCCGGGCCACTGCCCGTACCTCCTGCAGACGTCCGATGGAGTGCTTCTGCTTGGCCACCGCCTTCCGGAGACGTCGCTCCACTACAGCCTGGATGAGGGCCGGACATGGCAGGGGCCGGTCTTGATCGACCACGTGATCGGCGCCTATCCCAGCATGGTCCCTCTGCGGGACGGCAGCATCCTGTGCGTCTACTATGAGGAGGGACCGTCTTCGGCAATACGCGCGGCGCGCATTCGCGTAGATCGAAATGGCCGGGCCGATTAAAGCCGGCAGGATGTGCTGACAGCCACAGAGAATCAGTCTGCCAACGGGTGTACCGAATGATCAACGTGACTTAGACAAGGGAGATAACGATGACGATAAGACAGGCGCTGGCCGTTGCCGGGCTGATCGCGATCGGCGCGGCGGCCGGCGTCGCGATAACGGCGCGGGCGCAGGAGAACCAGCACCTGGGCTACCAGGACACGCCCATGCTGCCCGGCGGCAAGTGGCACGTACACGACGGCACGCGGCCGCAGCCGCCGAAGATCGACCCCGGCAGCTTCAGCACGCAGGAGACGCCGGGCAAGCCGCCCTCCGACGCGATCATCCTGTTCGACGGCGCCAATCTGGACAAGTGGGAAGGCGGCGGAGGCAAGCCGGCTGCATGGAAGATCGAGAACGGCTACATGGAGATCGACCCGAAGGCCGGATCTATTCAGACGAAAGAGAAGATCGGCGACTGCCAGCTTCACGTCGAGTGGTCTGCGCCGAACCCGCCGGACCTTAGAGCGCATGGACAGGAGCGCGGCAATAGCGGCGTCATGTTCTTCAACGGCAAGTACGAGATCCAGGTGCTCGATAGCTGGGATAACCCGACCTACCCGGACGGCCAGGCTGCCGCGATCTATGGCTCCTATCCGCCGCTGGTGAACGCGATGCGCAAGCCCGGCGAGTGGCAGATGTACGACATCATCTGGGAGGCTCCGCGCTTCAACGGCGACAAGCTGGTAAAGCCGGCAGCGGCCACGGTACTGCACAACGGCGTCGTGGTCCATAATCACGCGGTGCTCTGGGGCGAGACGCAGCACCGGCAGTACCCGGTCTACCATCCGCACCCGCCGGAGGGCCAGCTCGTGCTCCAGGACCACGGCAACCGAGTCCGCTATCGCAACATCTGGTACCGAAATCTGAAGGATTACGACCAGCCGTAAGGCGGTGGTCGGGGCTCAATAGAGGTCGGGCTGGGCTGGCGCGGCGGCCCTCGCCCCCTAAATCCCCCTCCCCCAATTCTGGGAGAGGAGGACTTCCAGAATCTCCGCCTCCCGGAAAGGCAGAACGATGAAAGCTCTACACAGCGCGGTGCAGGAGTGGCTCCAGGGCGGCCCGAAGCGGCTGTTCATCGGAGGCGAGTGGCAGTCGGCCGAGAGCGGCGAGACGATCGAGGCGCGCGATCCCGGCGATGGCAGTCCGATCGCGCACCTGGCCTCTGGCGACGCGGCGGACGTCGACCGGGCAGTCGCCGCGGCGCAGACGGCCTTCCGCAAGAGCGGCTGGGCGACCATGCCGGTGAACGATCGCGCCGTCATCCTGCACCGGCTGGCGGACCTGGTCGACCGCCATCGGGAGGTGCTGGCGCAGATCGAGTCGCTGGACGTGGGAAAGCCGCTCCACCAGGCGTTCGACAACGACATCCCCAACCTCTCGAAGACGATGCGCTACTACGCGGATCTGGCGGTCCACACCCGCCGCGCGGAGCCGATCGCCGTCTCCGGCTACGAGGCGCGCTCGGTACGAGTGCCCTATGGCGTCTGCGGCTTCATCATCCCGTGGAACTTCCCGTTCCTGCTGGTCGGCTGGGGCATCTCGCCCGCGCTCGCCGCCGGTAACACCGTGGTCGTCAAGCCGCCGGAGGACGCGTCGCTCTCCACCCTCTACCTGTGCGACCTGGCGCGTGAGGCGGGCGTGCCGGACGGAGTGATCAACGTCGTGACAGGCTACGGCGAAACGGCCGGCGCGGCGCTGGCCCGGCATCCCGGCGTCAACCGGATGTCCTTCACCGGCTCGCCGGAGGTAGGCAGGCTCGTCGGCGAGGCGTGCGGCCGGAACCTCGTGCCGGTCAAGCTGGAGCTGGGCGGGAAAGGCGCGGCCGTCCTCTTCCCGGACATCGACGTGGCGGACGCGGCGAAGAAGCTGGCCGACGCGATCACCCTGAACGCCGGCCAGGTCTGCTGCACCGCGACGCGCTGGTTCGTCCACGACTCGATCCGCGAGCCCTTCGTGAGCGCGGCAAAGGAGGCGCTGACGGCGACGCGGATCGGCCACGGTCTCGCGCCCGGCACGGAGATGGGGCCTGTAATCAGCGAGAAGCAGCGAAGCCGCGTCACCGGCTACCTCGAGCGGGGCGAGCGCGAGGGCGCCGCCGTCCTGCTGCGCGGCGGCGCGGCCCGGCCGGCCGGCTGCGAGGAGGGCTACTACGTGTCGCCGGCGCTGCTGGGCGGATCGCCCGACAACGTCTGCGCGCGGGACGAGATCTTCGGGCCGGTCGCCTACGTGATGGGCTTCTCGGAGGAGGACGAGGCGGTCGAGCTGGTCAACCGGTCGCGCTACGGCCTGGCGAACAGCGTCTGGACCGGCGACCTGGAGCGCGCCAACCGCAT
Source organism: Chthonomonadaceae bacterium (assembly GCA_035295045.1). GTDB lineage: Bacteria > Armatimonadota > Chthonomonadetes > Chthonomonadales > Chthonomonadaceae > DATGJU01. Next base: position 673 of record DATGJU010000473.1, on the reverse strand, counting down.
GGCGGAGGCGATGGTGGCCGGCAATAGCTGGATCAACGCGCACAACGTCTTCGCGCACGGCATTCCGTACGCCGGCTGCAACCTCAGCGGCATGGGCGGCGGCGTCCTCGGCCCGGAGACGCTGTTCGACTACCTGCGCCCGCAGTCCGTCGTAAGGCCGCTTTAGCGATGGAGGCGGGGTCGGCCGACGCCGAGCGCGATCGACGGACGCGCATTTGCCGGCGGTTCCTTCGAGACGGTGTGCCGATCCGCCTCGGAGGGATCGCTTCAAACCTGGCCCGTATTGCGTCCTTCGCGCGAGGCGCCGTGGGCCGGGAAGCCGTGCTGAGCGTTCTAGTCGAAACCGGATTGTTCATCGAGTGGGCATCGCCGGAGGCCTCAGCCGAAGCCCGCGCGCTCCTGGCGGAGGTCGAGGCAGGGCTCGCCGGGTGGCAGAGCGGCTGGGAGCGCCTCTGGTCCGACCCGGCGTCCGTGGAGGCACTCGCTGCGCAGGCGAGGAGCTGGTCCGATCGCGTACTGGAGACATCCGGCCTGCTCGAGGATTCAACGTAGGCGGCAGCCTCCGAATCAGCCTGTTCGCCGGGCTACGTCGCATGGTATACTTGACCAACGCCCAATCGTCTTGCGCGAGGTGGTGCTAATGTCGAGGTATGGCGTACCCTTTTCCAAAGGG
>DATGJU010000472.1:0-9286 GCA_035295045.1 Chthonomonadaceae bacterium | reverse complement strand
TTGTTGTCCGGCGATGCGAGCGGCTGCGAGGGGCCGCCGATCGTCGGATCCAGCTTGCCGGAGGCGGCCAGCATCGCGTCGCGCCACGCCTCCACGTCCAGCCGGCGGCGCGGCATGTGCCAGAGCAGCCGGTCGTCCGGGTCGATGTCGTCGCCCTTGCGGTTCACGGCGCTGCTCGTCTGGTAGGTCGCCGAGAGCATGATCTCCCGGTGGAGCGCCTTGATCGACCAGCCGTGCTCAACGAATTCGGCAGCGAGGTAGTCCAGGAGCTCCGGGTGCGTGGGCGGCTCGCCCAGCAGCCCGAAATTGGACGCCGTGCGCACGATCCCGCGCCCGAAGTGGTGCTGCCAGACGCGGTTGACAATGACGCGCGCGGTCAGCGGGTTGCTCTTGTCCGCGATCGCGTTGGCGAGCTCCAGGCGGCCGCTGCCTTGCGTAAAGGCGGGCGCGCCATCTCCCGCGAGCAGGCCCAGGAACCGGCGCGGCGCCTCCTCGCCCGGCGTGTCCGGATTGCCCCGCAGCAGAACGTGTACGTTGGCCGGCTTCGGGCCCTCCGCCAACGCGTGGACGAAGGCGCCCATCTTGAGCCGCTCCAGCTCCGGCTTGATGACCGCATAGTGCGCCTTGGGATCACCCGTCAGGAACCGATCCAGGACGTCGACCGGCACAGTGAGGACGCCCTTGTCACCGGCGATCTCGTCGAGCTCCGCGGTCTCCTCCTTGCTGAGAGGCGCAGCGGGGTCATTGGCCGCCGGGCCATCGAGCTTAGCGACCTTTGCGCCGGACCGCCGGCCTATGCCGGCGCGGCGCATCAGCGCCTGGACGTCCTCTTGAAGGTCGGCGCCCACCTTTCGGGCGTCCGCAAGCGGCATCGGCGCGGAGCCCTGGTCGGCGCGCGGGTCCTGCTGCTCGACCATGCGCCGCCAGCCGGCCAGCAGCGGACGACCCTTCGATTCCGGACCGCTAAGGAATTTCAGCCATCGGTCCAGCATTACAGGATCGACGGTTTCCGCCGTCGCGACAGCGTCCAGCGAGGCCTTCGAGTCCGTCTTCCGCCGGTTCTGCAGCTTCCAGGCCGCAACGACGTAGCGGCCGATCTGTCCCGCGAACTCGCCTCGCAGCCGCGCGACGTGCTCGGCGGTAAACTTGTCCACCTCGGCCTGCTTGGCCTTGATCAGCTCCTGCCGGTTGGCGCCGGCCTTGCCATCGCCGCCGCCGTCCGCCAGCGCCACCTCGACATAGGAGGTGCTGGCGAAGATGCCCGCGAGCGCGTAGTAGTCCTTCTGCGTAATCGGGTCGAACTTGTGGTCGTGGCAGCGCGCGCAGGCGACCGTGAGGCCGAGGAAGCCGCGTGAGAGCGTGTCGATCCGGTCGTCGTACTGGTCGAGCATCTTCGAGTCGCCGTAATAGACCGGACCTGTCGCGAAGAAGCCGAGCGCCGGGAGCTGCTGCATCTTGTCCGGGCTGTCTTTTTCCAACAGATCGGCCGCGATCTGCTCCTTCACGAACCGGTCGTACGGCATGTCGGCATTGAGCGACCGCGCGATCCAGTCTCGGAATCGGAAGCCCTGCGGGTAGAGGCGCGGCTCGAAGCTGTGCGCCTGATCTTCGCCGTAGCGCGCCACGTCGAGCCAGTAGCGGCCCCAGCGCTCGCCGTAGTGCGGCGAGGCGAGCAGCCCGTCGATCACCTTGCGCCAGGCGTCCGGCGAGCGATCATTCAGGAAGGCGTCCACCTGCTCCGGAGTGGGGGGCAGACCGATCAGGTCGAAGTAGGCGCGGCGAATGAGCGTCCGACGGTCGGCCTTTGGCTGCGGCGTGAGCCCCTTCGCCTCCAGTTTCGCCAGGACGAACCGATCGATCGCATTCTGGGGCCACGCGGCGCGCTTGACCGGCGGCGGCGCGACCTTGCGGACCGGCTGCCAGGCCCAGTGCGACCGTTTCAGCTTATCGGCGGCGCCGCTCGCGCTCCGCGCCGCCGGCACGGAATCGGCGGGCCAGACAGCGCCGTGCCGGACCCACTCGGTGAGGTCGGCGATCACGCTCTCCGGAAGCTTGCCCTTCGGCGGCATCTTCAGGTCCGGCCGGCTGTAGGTGATCGCTTCGATGAGCAGGCTCTTGTCGGGATGTCCGGGCACGAGGCCCGTGCCGCGCGAGCCGCCCTTCAACAGTCCCGCCCTGGTGTCCAGGGTGAGGCCGCCGAGCGACTTGCCGGCCGATTGAGAGTGGCACTCGTAGCAGTTCTGCGCCAGGGCAGGCCGAATCTTCTTCTCGAACATCTCTGCTGCGGCGCTATCGGCGGTCTCAGCGGGTCCGTGCGCAGGCGTCTTCGCCTGGGCGAGCGCTGCCGGCGCGCCGACGGTGACAATAAGCGCTGCGAACAGGGTGTGCAGGGGGCGAACCGGCATGGCGCAAGGTGTCCTTCGCGGCTAATCGTCGTTATCCTACAGCCTTGGACACGACCGAAGGGGCGAAGTTGCGGCAATTCCCGCTCGCGGGCGCCTCTAGCGGATCGAGCCCACGTCGCCCATCAGGACGAAGGCTGCCCAGTAGTACGGATTGTCGTGCTCGCCCGCATAGAGTCGCTTCGTCTCGACCATCGCCAGGCGCAACGCGACGTCGCGCTCTACTCCGGCGCGCAGATGCCTGTGGAACGCAGTCATCAGCGGCGCCGCGCTCTCGCCGCTCTTCCACCGGCTTACCACGACGGTCCGCGCGCCAGCGCTGTGGAGCGATCTGGCAAGCGCCAGCATCCCGTCGCCGATTTCAGACGCGGCGTCCGCGCCCTGGAAGCCGGAGAGGACGACCAGGTCGGCGGCGAGCCGCAGCGGCCAGATCTCGCGGGCCCGGAACGCGCCATCGTCATCGGTACGGCCGACCGCGGCAGGCTTTTCCGGCGCTGAGAGCAGGATGCCGCTCGATTGCGGAGCCGGGGTGGCCGCGGCCACTTCCAGGCATAGCGACAGCGCCACCAGCGTTAAGCCGAGCCTGGGCCAAAACTGCATCCGTAGCTCCCGGTCCAGAGCATATCCGGCAATTCGCCACATCGCGCGCGCGCTCCTTCCAGGTGGCGGCCAGCCGGGGCGGCTTTGCAGGAACACCGCACCTGCCCGCCTCGTCGTTACCGCAATCGCAACAGGGGGTGGAGCGACCATGCGTCCATGCGACATGCTGAGCCTGGATCCGGCGGACCCGGAAACCGGGCATTACCGCATTATCGTGGAGACTCCGCGCGGCAGCCGGAGCAAGCTAAAGCTCGATACCGAGACAGGGCTGTTCACGTTGAACAAGGTGTTGCCGGCCGGCGCGGAGTTTCCGCACGACTTCGGGTTTTTCCCGTCGACTGCGGGCCAGGACGGCGACCCGCTGGACGTGCTGCTGCTGTCCGACGACAAGCTGTTCCCCGGTCTGCTGGTAGTCGCCCGAATAATCGGCGCGATCGAGGCCGAGCAGACGGATAAGGACGGTACGCTCCGAAACGACCGGCTGCTGGCGGTTGCCGTCGAGTCGCTGGACTACGTCGACGTCAAAGAGATCGGCGATCTTGGAGATTCCGTCGTTCGGCAGATCGAGCACTTCTTCATCAGCTATAACACGTACGAGGGTCGGGAGTTTAAACCGATCGGACGCGCGGGAGCTATCAAGGCGAAACATATATTCGAACAGCATAGAAAGCGGTACGCGGCGAAGCACAAGTAGCCGCTGTTCGCTCCGTCACGGTCCGATGTGGGACCGCGGCCCGCTCCGCGGCGGGGCAGGACGGGGCGCCGCGCGACGCGGAGAAGGACGAGAGGACTGGATAATGGCACGAGGAGACAAGTCTGCATATACGGACAAGCAGAAGCGACAGGCGGAGCACATCGAGGAGGGATACGAGCATCGCGGCGTCGGCCATGAGGAGGCGGAGCGCCGCGCCTGGGCGACCGTCAACAAGGAGTCGGGCGGCGGAAAGAAGTCCGGCTCCGGCCGCGGCCACGCCGTGTCGCACGAGTCGTCGCGCAAGGGCGCCCACATCGGCGGCAGCAGCCAGTCGCATGAGAAGCGCAGCGCAGCCGCAAAGAAGGGCTGGGAGACGCGCCGGCGCAATCACGGCTCGTGATTCTACTGCGCGCGACCGGCTCTCCTTAGCGCTCACGCTGGCGACTGGCGCTTCGGGTACAATGGCTGCATTCGGGGCGAACGCCGCCGGGCTGCAGAGCGCGAGGAGCAGTAGCGATGGGAGCGGTGAGGGAGAAAAGCGCAGGCTACATAACGTTCGAGGAGTACCTCGCACGATCGGAGGATGATTGCCGAGCGGAGTGGGTCGACGGGAGGTTGGAGTACCTTATGCCGGCATCGCTTCCGCATCAGCTTCTGTGCAAGTTCCTCCTTATGATCCTTGAGCTCTTCGTTTCGCAAAAGCAGCTCGGCACGGTTATGCTCGCGCCCTTCCTCATGCGCCTGCCTACCCGTCCGTCGGGCCGCGAGCCCGATATTCTATTCATCTCGAATGCGCGCGCCGACCAGCTCCGCAGGACCTACCTCGACGGGCCCGCGGATCTGGCGGTAGAAATTGTCAGCCCGGATAGCGAGGAGCGGGATCGGCGCGACAAGTACGATGAGTACGCCGTGGCCGGAATCCCGGAATTCTGGCTTATCGATCCGGACCGGCGCACGGCGGAGTTCTTCGTGCTGGAAGGCGCGGCCTATCGTCCGGCGCAAATCGACGCGGACGGCCGCTTCCGCAGCACCGTATTGCCGGAGTTTTGGATCGACGTAGACTGGCTCTGGAAGCGGCCCGACCCGCTGGACGTGCTGCGGACTTGGGGCATTTTGAGCACCGACTGGCGCCGGCCAGGCGCAGCGCCCCGCTAGCCCGCCTGCACCACGTCCGGCCGGCTGCCGACGCTTGGCGGTGAGACGATCCGTCGCTGCTGGTCGGTGAGCTCCTCGTAGTCCTCCGGGACGGGGTACTTCTGCGACCAGGCGGAGTAGCCGGGGCTGAACTTGTAGAGCAGGGCGCGCCTCTCGTAGGGCGCGCGCCAGGCCTGGGTGCCGTGGACCAGCGACTCGGTGAAGATGAGCGCGTCGCCAGCCTCGACCGCGGGCTGCACAACGTACGGAGCAAGCCGCTCGTGCCGCATCACTTCGCGGGGAATGCTCGAAATGAAGTGGGACTTATGCGTGCCGGGGATGCAGCAGAAGCCGCCGGCGCCTTCCGGAGCGTCGGCGAGGAAGTAGGTGACGACGGTGAGGCCGTTCAGCATCTGGCCGTCGCGATATTTGTACCAGTGGTCGCCCTCGTGGCCCTCGCCGCCGTGCAGGTTGTGGCCCGGCGCGCCCGGTTCCATGAAGATGCAGTAGTCATGGTCCAGGCGGAACTTCGAGTCGATGAGGGTCAGGAGATAAGGCAGCACCTTCGGGTGGTCGATCAGCGCGCGAGTCTCCGGCGCCCAGATCGAGACGCGGGTCCGGCGGTCCGGCTTGCCCGGGATTCGCGGGAACTTGTCGCCGGCAATCCGGTTCAGCGCAGCTACCTCGTCCGCTGTAAGAACGTTCTTGATGACGAGGTAGCCATTGAGATCGAACAGGAACTTCTCTTCCGGGGTCATGGCGCGCGGCCCTCACGGCGATGTGGATTTCCCGCGCCTTTCGCCGGCTCCGCACCCAAATCCTGCGGTGGCACGCGGCGCGGACCGGCGTGAGGCGCGGCCGGGCGCGGCGCATCGTCTCGCCCTCCCGATATGGACAGCGTGGACGAGATGGACTGCTTGGAGATCCCTGGCCCCGTCACCTCACGACTTCTGCGGCTCGCTCACGGCCGCGGCCCGAATGGCGGCGGCAGCTCCGGTGGAGGCAGTATCGTTCGCCGCGGCAATTCGGGGTCCGGATCTTCGAGCTGCAGATCGAGCGCTCCGGACCGGAGCGTGGTGTCGAGGCGAGGTTGCGCGCCTAGCCCTACGCGCAGCGGCTGTACAATATGCATTCCCATGCGCATGGGCTTCGACGACCGCATCTTGAGCCGGGGAACGGTCACGACGGTCAGCGCATAGCCCGCGACCGCCTGCCCAGGATTGATCTCGGACTGCACCAGCCGGGACGGCCCGGACGCAGAGGGCGCGAAGGTCATGTCGTACGTGACGCCCGTCATTCTCAGCTCGCGGAGCGGCTCCCAATCGGCCGCCGGGGTCATCGTCACGCCCATATTCTTGGCGCCGAACAGGACGTCAGGCTGTTCTAGCGCTGGGAACGAGGCCTCGTGCCAGAACGTGATTTTCTCGGTCGAGACGTTTCGCAGGATGGTGACCAGCCGCACGCGCTCGCCAGCGAAGTAGTGCTGCCGCATATCCAGCGTCATGACCCCGATCCGCAGGCCGGACTGGACCGGCCCCCAGGCGACCGGCGCCGTCTTCAGGTCCGGAATCGCCTCCGGCGTTCCGTCTGCCGGACCGGCGGCCGGCCCCGCAATGCGAATGCGAACTGCACCCGTCGACACCGTCGTTACGGACTTACTGTCTGCCGCCTGCGGGCCGATCTGCTGCCGGAGCGTGTACGTGCCCGCGCCGCCGATGGCTATCGCATTGTTTTCCGCCGCGGCGGAGAGGCCGGGCGCGATCTCCTTCAGGTCGCTGTTTACCTGCTGGAAGGCGGTCGCCACCCTGCCCATTAGCGCCATCTCGCCGGGCTGCACGGTCTTTGTCCGCATGAACATGGCGCCCATCCCGAAGTAGCGCAGCACCTTGACCGTCTTGCCGGCCGCATTCACTATTGCAGGATCGCCCTGCTGCTCGTAGCCTCCGATGAAAGAGATCGTGACTGGCCTGGCGCTGTTATTTCGGAGATAGACCTCCTGCCATATATCCTCTCCCGGCGCGTAGGCCGCATGCGCCGACTCCAGCCGGATGCCGGCCTGCAGGCCTTCCCGCACCGGCCCCCAAACCAGCGCAGTACCGTCCGCTCGCGCGCCTTTCGCTGCAGCAGCATCCCCGTATGAGGCGTTCGCGGACGAACGACCCGCTCCTGCACTGGAGTTGTTCTTCTGCGCGCCTGCGGCTAGGGACGCGACGGCGCGCGTCGATCCGCCGCTGTTTGTCCGCGCGGCGAGTATTTGGATGCCGATCCACGCGGTTTTCGCCTGCGATCCTTTCGGCCACTTCGAACCGTCTGTCGAAGCGAAGTTCATGGCGCGAATTTGGTATTTACCCGGTTTGACCAGGGCCGTGTCCGGCACAATGGGCGAGTCGCTGCCCGCTGCCGCGAGTTCCGGCGCCGAGCGGCGGGGCGCCGATGCCGGCCCAGATACGGACCCGCCGACGATCCCGGAGGGCGGGCCGGAATCCGCTTCGGACTGGACCGACGGCGGACCCGCCATCTCGCCGGCCGCTGCTCCTGTCGGCGGCCCGACATCCAGGCTTGGCGCGGCGGTGGCGCGCAGCGAGAGCAGCGGCACCACGAGCGCGAGCACACCGGCCGCCAGTGCAAGAGCGGCTCGCGAGGGCGGATTTCGACGAACGGCCGGCGCGAGGATCGCGCGAATACGGCCGTCGACGAACGGCGGACGCGCCATGGCGAGCGCTCCCGTGGGAACCCGGTAGGGTCGGCAAACGGGCGCCTTCGCCACGTCGAGCAGCAGCGCCGCATATGCCGTGGGCGCCGCGCCTGCCTCCAGGGCGCGGTCGTCGCACGCCATCTCCGTCTCGCGCCGTAGCCAGAGCGCCGCGAGCCACACCGGCGAAAGACACCAGTAGAGCGCGCACAGCACGCGGGCGCCGACGAGCCAGAGCCAATCGCCGCGCTGAACGTGCGCCAGCTCGTGAAGAAGCGCGGCGGAGGCTTGATCGGGCGATGGGGTGATGGGCTGATGTGGCGAATGGAGATCGCCTGATGTGCTGCTCCGACCGCTGCGTCCGCTTCCGCCGCCCGGAACCGCGTCGCCATAGCTGCGCGGCAGCAGAATCACCGGGCGCAGCCAGCCCCACGTGACAGGAGTGAGGAGCGTCTCGTCCGGCGCCGCCACGTATAGGACGGGCCGGCGACCGCGCGGCAACCTGAGCTGCTCGGCCGCGCTGTCCAGCGCTTCGATCAGCGGCGCCGGCGCCGGCGTGGACCGGCGTGCGAGACGTCGCACGGCGATAGCGCCGGCCGCGAGCGGCATCACGCTCCAGCAAACCCCTGCACTCCAAAGGATCATTGCCAGCCGCCAGCCCGCATCATGCGTGATCCACGGCCGCTGCGCCCGAGCCGCGGCTGGCATAGCCTGCGCCTCCGTCGCGCCCGGGACCGCTTGGGCGTTCGAGAGCCCTCGCTTGTCAGGGCGCGTCCAGTTGGCCTGCGCCGCTGCTGCGCCCGAGACAGGCGGGGCATGCCGCGCCGGCTCTCGCTCCGCCGGAAGCGCAGGGTAATCGCGGAAATCCGCGGCCCTTGCGTCCGTTCGGGCGGCCGGCCGCCGCTGCGGCAACGGATACGGCGCGGCCGGCGCGGCCGTGGCTGCCGCTGCGGGCGCGCTTTGTACTATTCGAAGCGGAGGGGTAACAAGGATCAGCACGGGAAGGAGCGCAAGCCCTGCAAATCCCGCCTGGAGAACGAGAGCGCGGTGAGCGGCCGAGGCATGGCGGCCCAGCCGCCATGCGCCCAGGACGATCAGCGACCAGGCGGCGGCCCTGACCAGCGCCGTGGCCAAGATGCCGGACCAGAACGCGGCGCCGCTCATGCCTTATCCTCCTTCTCGCGCGCCTGTCGGATCAGCTCCGTCAGACGGTCGGCCTGCTCGGCCGTCAGTCCGCCGTCCGATTTTGAAACGAGCGCGGCGACCACTCGCTCGACACTTCCGCCGAAGAATGTTCGCACCACGTGGCCGAGGGCATGGTGCGCGACGCTCTGCGAGGCATGCGCCGGCGAGTAGACGTATCGAATGCCGTCCTGAACGTGCTTCGCGTGGCCCTTTTCCTCCAGGATGCGAAGGAGGGTGCGGACCGCCGACGAGCTCGGAGCGTCGGGCAGCGCCGCCAGCACCTCGTTCGCCGTTGCCGACCCACGCTGATAGAGGATGTCCATGATCTGCCGCTCGCGGCGGCTCAGCCCGTTCATAAAGCTCATTATCGTCTCGCAAGCCCGGTCGATCATCAGAAAGGCGTTCGGAAGTCGCAATTACCAGAGCGCGACAGAGCTATGTTAAAATATTAGCAGGTCGCAGCGGAGTTGTCAAGGGGATTGCGTTAGTTTTTTGACATGTCCTTTTAAGCGGTCCATTGTGACATTGGCGCGTCGCAAGGGTATATTCGATCAAGACGACCCGGAGCATGATAATGGC
>DATGJU010000471.1:0-18748 GCA_035295045.1 Chthonomonadaceae bacterium | reverse complement strand
GGCGACCAGCCGCTGGCAAAGCTGTTCTGAGACGTGGCGCATCGTCGCGGGATGCGAGGCCAGGATGTCGAGTACCATCTCGCCGTCCTTCTCGCCGCCGCCCGCCGGGATCACGTGGCCCAGGACGGTCTTCTCGCCGTTATCGTGCATCGCGGGATAGAAGTGGAAGGCCCCGGCCTCCGCGTACTTGCCCATGCCGGGTCGCCGTCCGTCCGCCGAAACGCTCCAGCCGGTCAGGCAGCGCGCGACCTCCGTCACATCCTTCTGAGTGTAGCCGCCGTCCACGCCGAGCGTGTGCAGCTCCATGATCTCGCGGGCGTAGTTCTCGTTCAGGCCGGTCGGGCGCCTCTTCTTCGCCTTCGGGGGGACGGCTGCGGTCTGCGCGGCGGGATTCGCGGGGCCGAGCCGCTGTAGCCGTCGCGCTCGATTTGGCGGCATCGCGGGCGTCTGCGCCGTCGCATCGGTAATGCCGAGCCGCTGGAGGCGACGCGCCCGGTTCGCGCGATTGCGGCCCGCCGGACCAGCAGGCGCCGTCGCGCTCATCGACTGATAGTTGTCCAGATAGACCAGCATAGCGGGGCTCTTCGCCGACGCGCCGAGCAGGTCCCGGAACTTGCCGAAAATGTGCGGCCGAATCGTATCACGGTCGTCCAGGATTTTCAGGACGCCGCATGGCTGCTTGCGTATGTCGATATTGAAGTGGTTGCCCCAGAAATCGACCAGAACCTCCTGAAGCTGCCGCTCGGACTCGATTGCCCGCAGCGCCTTAGCCGCCATGAACTCGGCGTGGGCCTGCGCAATCGGTGTGGCCGTCTGTGACATCATTTGGCGCGCCTGCCGGGCCTCGCGCCGCGCGTCGGGGGTCATCCCCTGCGGACGTTTCGCCCTCTTCTTCGCGCCGCCAGCCGGCGCCTGAGCGTCACCGGCGCCGCCGGCCGGAGTCGTATCCGCGCCTGCGGCAGGTTGGGCCGCGTTGTTCGCGCCGCCCGCCTGCTGGGCCGCCCCGCCGTTCGCGCCGCCCGCCTGCTTCCTCATCTGCCGGCGCAGCGCCTGCTCCTCTTTGCTGCTCTGCACGAGCGCATGGTACTCCGTGGCGAGCTGCTCGGCGCTCATATTCAGCGTGGTAAAGGCTGCGAGCTTCGTGTCGAGGGCCGTGTCCGGAACGCGGTCGGGATTGAGCTGAAGGTCGATGTAGCGGCTGAGGCCCATGGCCTTCACGCGCTCCACGTCGCCGGGCCGCGGGCCGTATCCGAGCCGGTTCAGGACGTGGACGATCTTCTCGTCCTCGCTCAGCGTGGCGGCCGGTTTGGCGTGTGGCGCCGATGTGGGCGGCTTCTTGGCATCGCCCGGCGCGGCGAATGCGAGCGAAGCGAACAGACTTGCTGCCGCCGCCGTGAGCGCGAGCGCGCCAAGGAAAAGCGGAGCAGGCGTAGGTCGGCTGTGGGACATGGATCGGCCCTTTCAAGTCGTGCAGGTGTCGCAAGCGGCATTACACAGATGCAGACGCGGAATCGCCCGTGAGGTTCATTGCCGGGCCGATGCGCTATTCGGGGTGCTGCGCGGCCGCCGCGAGCACCAGGTGGGACCATACCGGCCCCTTGCTCCCAAAGCCGCCACCCATGAGCTGCGTGACGATGCGCACGTTTTCGGGCGGCACGCCGTGCAGCCCCGCGACCCGCTTTCGACACGTGAAGATGCCCTGCGTGGCGTCGTAGATCGAGCCCAACGGCCCACGGCCCGGCCCCTACGGCAGCGACTGTGTGCGGAACGCCCCGGTGATCTTCTCCAGGCCGCGGCCCAAGACCGCGACGGCGATCCCGTCCAGCTCCTCCGGCCGGCCCTGGAGATGGACCGTCGTGACGACGTGCGTCGCGCTCTCGCCGGGACGAAGCGCCAGCGCAGGCGAGGAAGTTTCCAGCTCGTAGAAGCGGCCCAGCTGCGGTGCGCCTGGCGAGGGCGGCCCGTCGTTGTAGGCGTTCACCACGTCGCCGCCGTAGGGCTGCCGCTGGATCTCCCACATCGAGTTGACGTACGAGGCGGTGTTGCCCGGCAGCGTAAACTGGACGATTGTGAGCGTCCGCGTCTCCGGGTCGTAGCTGCCGAGCGTGTTGGTCGCGCGCCGCGGCGGCACGCCTATCTTAGAGCGCAGGTTAGCGTCCGCGCGGAAGAACAGCACGCCGTCGTCGTCCTTGAGCCGGTTGGCAGGTACCTTGCCGAAGTAGGAGTCGTGCGCCACGTCTCCCAGCACGGCCGCGTCGCCCCGCTTGTAGGGCACCACGATCATCGCCTTCGGCGTCGCGTTATACATGCCGAGGATCCAGATCGAGAGCAGCCCCTTCGACCGTGTCCACGCCGACCGGCCGGTGTTCTGAATGGTATTGGTCGTCGAATAGGCGACCGCGTTGACGCCCGCTGGCAGCGTGGTCCCGAAACCGCGCACCACGGCGGCCGCGTCGCGCAGGTCGACCTCGCGCTTCACGTCCAGGTCGAACGTCGTGTTCGCGTAGTTGACGAGGCGCACCTTCTTCCGGCAGATGATCGAATCGTCGGTGGTCTTGACGACATCGTACGCCTCGGTGTCGATCGGCGCGGGCGTCTGCCAGTGCTCCAGGTCGAACGGCGCGCCCGGCTTGAAGAACAGGCCGTACTGCCCGCCCTCCGGTCCGAGCCAGAACCGGTCCTCGCCGCCGAATGGGTTGATGTGCGGCTGCAGCTTGCCCGAGGCGATCAGGTCGCGGTTCACCCAGCCGAAGCTCGTGCCGCCATCGCCCGCCGCAGTGCTGGTCATGACCCGGCACTGGTAGCCGGGCACGACCGCAACCGCCGCCTCCCCGCGCCGCAGCAGGACCACGCCCGCGTGCCCCTTGACAAACCCGACGTCGTCGCCGAACGTGGACTGCGCCGAGCCGCGCGCCCCGCACGCCGCCAGCCAGAGCGCCGCCACCGCCATGCCATACCGCTTCAAGTTCACGAATCCCCCCGCAAGTCAAATTCCGGACCGCCGCGCCCCGCGCTCGCGCAATCCGCCAACCGCTCAATACACCGCCTGCCGCGCTCAATCCTCCTCGCCGCCCGGACGCCCGTACCCTCACCCTCCGAGCGCCATGGAGCCGGCCGCTATAACCCCAGCTCCCGCCGCGCAATCCGATAATCCTCTGCATCCGCTCAATCCGAGTTCAGCAAAAAAACCGTGTCAAAACTGCACGCTGGTGACCGAAAACGATGCCGAATCGGCCGCATAAGGCCTGTTTGGACACACCGTTTTCTTGAGAATCGGGTCGCATCGCCCACCACCCGGCCGATCGCCGGCCTCCCGAAGCCCGCATCTTTCATACGGGAACAGCCCAAAACCCTGCTTCGCGGCATGAAATGAAAGAAAGACTCACGCTTCGGCCATGTTCCATGGCGCGTGCCGAATATCTTCCGACCGGCGAAGCGTGATCGCGGTCACCTCCGGCCGGCAGCAGAATCGCACGCCGTGCGTAGAGGCGATACCCCGGGAAATGTACACGCGATGCCGCCTGCCCGCCACCAGCCCGGCGCGGAACCGGTTGCCATAGCGGCTCGGCACGTGTGGCGCGAACCCGTTCGGCAGGCAGACCTGGCCGCCGTGCGTGTGGCCCGAAACCTGCAGGTCGACACGGATTCGCTCCGGCATCTGGTCCGCCAGGTCGGGATTGTGCGAAATCAAAAGGCGCGGCGTCGCGGCCGGCACGCCCGCAAAGGCGCGGTCCGGCCGCACTTCGCCGCGCCACAGGTCGCCGACGCCGCCGATTGCCATGCGGCCGCCGTCCCGCTCTATGCAGAGGCTCGTGTTCTCGATGAGCCGGATCGGCGTGCTGCGCGCGATCTCCTCGCGGACCTGTCTGTGGTCGAAACGATAGTCGTGGTTGCCAAGTACCCCGACGATTCCATCCCGCGCGACCGCCTCGTCGAAGACGCCTGCCAGCGACGGCACCTCCGAGCCCATGAACCAGCGGCGGTCCACGATGTCCCCGGGCACGGCAATGATGTCTGGCTCGACGGAGTTCGCGAGGGCGATGGCGCGGCGGATAAGTGATCGCGTCGCCCAGATCGGATAGTGCGGGTCGGACAGGACGGCGATCCGATAGCCGTCGAGCGCGGAGGGCAGCTCCCAGATCGGAACGTCGATCCGCTCGATGACCGGCGTATTCGGCTCGACCAGCAGCGCGTCGACCGCGGCCGCGGCGAGGCAGGCCGTTATGCCGACAACCGGCCAGATCAGGCCGGGCCGGCCCGCGCGCTCCGGCAGGCCCCGGCTCTCGATACGATGCAAGAAGTCTCTCCAGCTACAGTTGGCGGCCCTGTCCGAGATCGCAGCGCGCCGCCGCGCCCCCCGCCGCGACGAGGTCCGCGCTCCTATTGACCTCCGTGCCTTCGAGTGACGACCGAACAATCTGAACGCGAGCCCGCGGATTCGATGTTCCCGCGCAGGCGGGAACTGGGCCGAAGGCCACCGGGTACCCCCTGGGTGCGCGGGGTTCGGGTACCCGCTTGCGGGTGCGGCGGCAACAACAAGCCGGTCGTCGCCGTAACGGACGGAAGTCAATAAGTATCCCGATGCGCCGCCGGTTCACTACGGCTGGGCCTGCTGCTTCGTAAGCGAAACCGTCACCTGACCCATGTCGATCGTCATCGTCCTGCCGTCTGAGCCGAGCGTCGCCACGGCCGTGTCGGACTTGCTCGCCGACGGCTTGGCCCGGGCGCCACCGGCGACAGTCGAGGCGGTCGCGCCCGTGAGGACGATCTTGTTGCCATCCTGTCGCCACGTCACCGCCGCTTCCGGCGTCTTCGCCACCTTCAGGTAGCCGTTGCCGTTCGCATTGAGCGTCAGCGAGCAAGGCCCCACAAGCTGGTCGCCCGCAACGGCCATCGCCAGCCCGGCAAGTCCCTGCGTCTCCTCCGCCTTCGACTTGCCCGTCCACGTCCCGACCAGCGGGGAGAGCTGCTGCAGCCCGGCCGGCGTAACGGGGGTCGGGCCGCCTCCGCCGCCCGGCGAGCATCCGCCGAGCACCGCCGCCGCGCAGATGAGTATTATGCTCGAAATCGCCGATGTTTTCATGTCGGTCTCTTCTTTACAGTCTCGTTTGAAGCGCCGGCGCAATCCGTTCAGTGTTGCGGCCAGGTCGCGCGTTGCGCCGCATTGGGGCGAGCCGGCGCACTGCAGAGTGGACGTACGCGCCAAACGGCATGTTCCGCCACCGCGGAAACCCGGCGCCGGGCGGATGCGATGGCGACGGCGGCCCTGGCGCGCACGGAGGATCAGCGCGGCTGTGATAATGTCCACACCCGGTCCGGTATCCGCGGCGGGCCCACCGATATGTGTCATAATCGCCTCGGTACGCAGACGGGATTGTTTGTACGTGCAAAACCGTAAGTATCAGTGGAACAATAGACCTGTGGTGTGGCGCGAGCAGTGGCGCTCGCGTGAGTTCGCTATGGCCGCGCAACAGGTTGACCGTCCGCAACTATCGCGTTGGTTCGAGGAGGAATCAATGAGCATGTCTCCGCCGCTTCCCGGCCTGCAGCGCAGGAAACGCCCTTCGCTTCCTGCGGCGCCGGAGCGTCCTGACTTACCGAAAGAGAGCAGCAACCCGTACCACACCGCCCTGCAGCAGCTCGATCTCGCCGCCCGCCACCTGGAGCTCGATCCGGGCATGCACGAGATCCTCAAATATCCCCAGCGAGAGTTGACAGTCCACTTCCCCGTCAAGATGGACGACTCGACGACCCACGTTTTCACCGGCTACCGCGTCCATCACAACGTCGCGCGCGGGCCGGCCAAGGGCGGAATCCGCTACAGTCCGCTGACGGACCTCGACGAGGTTCGCGCGCTCGCGATGTGGATGACCTGGAAGTCCGCCATCGTCGATATCCCTTTCGGCGGCGCAAAGGGCGGCGTGATCTGCGATCCGAAGGCGCTCTCGCCGCTTGAGACCGAACGCCTGACGCGCCGCTATGCCAGCGAGATCGCGCCCATGATCGGACCCAACAACGACATCCCCGCGCCGGACATGGGCACCAATCCGCAGATCATGGCCTGGATCATGGATACCTACTCGATGACGCAAGGCCATACCGTGCCCGCGATCGTGACCGGCAAGCCGGTAGCCATCGGCGGCTCCGAAGGCCGCAACGACGCGACCGGCCGCGGTATCGTTGTGATCACGCGCCAGGCCGTCCGCGAGGTGGGCAAAGAGCTGAACGGCCTGCGCGTCGCCGTCCAGGGATTCGGCAACGTCGGAGGCGTCGCGGCGCGCATCTTCCACGAGATGGGCGCGCGCGTCGTGGCCGTAAGCGACGCGCTCGGCGGCCTCTACAACCCGCGCGGCCTCGATGTTCCCGGCCTGCGCGAGTGCGCCAATCGCGACGGCACGCTCACCACGCACGGTGGCGGCGACCGGATCGGAACGCGCGAGCTGCTGGAGCTGGACGTGGACGTCCTGGTCCCCGCCGCCACGGAAAACCAGATCACCGCGGAGAACGCGCCGCGCATCCAGGCCAGGATAATCGTCGAGGGCGCCAACGGGCCGACCACGCCTGCCGCCGACCAGATCCTGCACGAGCGCGGCGTCTACCTCGTCCCGGACGTGCTCGCGAATGCCGGCGGCGTCGTCGTCTCCTACTTTGAATGGGTGCAGGACCTGCAGTTCTTCTTCTGGCGCGAAGACGAGGTAAACGCCAAGATGGAGGGTATTATGGTCCGGGCGTACGACGCGGTGAAGGCGATGTCTAAGCTGCACAACGTCGACATGCGGCTGGCCGCGCACCTGATTGGCGTGAAGCGCGTCGCCGACGCGACGCAGATACGGGGAATCTATCCATAGCGGGTCGCGGTCAGGCGGTTTCGGTCGGCGGCCGTCGGCCCCTAGATCGGCTCCTGAACCCCGGCCCGCAGCGGATGCGGTGTTCGTGACCGTGTGTTGGAGCGCGGAGGATGCGGAACAGGAAAAGCCTCGCGATCCTGACAGTGGGCGCGATCGCGGCGATAGCGATGCTCCTGTTTCCGCCATTCTTCGACGTCGGAGGGCTGTTCGGCGGCGTTCGGCTCGGCTTCCTGCTCCGGCCCCCGGCGCCCAATCCAGCGCTGGACGTGCGGCCGGCTCTCGCGGTCGAGACTCTGCTGCTCCAGCTCGTCGCCGTCGCGGGTTTTTCGCTGGCGGGCGCGCTGGCCCACGAAACCGGCGCGCCGCGCTCCCGGCAATGGATACTCCGCGGCGCGGTCGCTATCGCGGTGGTATTCACCGCCCTGGTCGTCGAGTTCTCCGCCACGGCCGAGAACCGCGGCTTTACGAGCGCGCCGTTTCTGCTCTGCATGATTCCCGTTCAGTTCCCCGGCGGTTACTTTCTATTCTGGCTGCGCCTTGCCGCGCTCGCCATGATCGCGCTCGCGGGAACGTTATTCGCCGGTTATCGATCGGACAACCTCGTCCGCAACTCGATACTAACCGCCGTCCTGGCAGGCGGCTTCGGCGTCGTCGGCCTTGCAGCCGCGAGGGCCGCAATTCGATTCTGGAATTAGCGCGATGCGTCAAGAGATTGAGCGCGCGGCCGCCGCCCTCCGCGGCGCCGATGCGTTGCTGATAACCGCGGGCGCGGGCATCGGAGTGGACTCCGGCCTGCCCGACTTCCGCGGCAACTCCGGCTTCTGGAAGGCCTATCCACCGCTCGAACGACTGGGCGTCTCCTTCGAAGAGATGGCCACCCCGGACTGGTTCAAGCGGGACCCGCACCTTGCGTGGGGCTTCTACGGCCATCGGCTTCAGCTCTACCGGCAGACGGAGCCTCACGCCGGCTTCGCGCTCCTCCGGGACTGGGCGACAAGTAGGAGCCGCGGCTGGTTCATCTTTTCGTCGAACGTGGACGGGCAGTTTCAGAAGGCCGGCTTCGATCCCGATCGACTGGTTGAGTGCCACGGCTCGATCCACCACCTGCAGTGCCAGCTCCGCCGTGGCATTTGGAGCGCGGATGATCTCACGGTAGAGGTCGACATTGAGACGCTGCGCTCGGCGACGATCCCGCTCTGCAGCTGCTGCCAGCGCACCGCCAGGCCCAACATCCTCATGTTTGGCGACTACGGCTGGGACCCGACGCGGACGGAGACGCAGCTCTCGGACTACCGCGACTGGCTCCGCCATCTCTCCCGCAACGACCGGCTCGTCATCGTCGAGATCGGCGCCGGGACGAACATACCCACCGTCCGCGCCGAAGGAGAGAACATCGCCATCGCGCACAACGCCACGCTGATCCGCATCAATCCACGCGAGGCGACGGGCGACCGCCACACGATCGCGATCCAGATGGGGGCGCGCAAGGCGCTGGCCGCCATCCAGGAGGTGATGGACGCCGGAGTCTGTTAGTCCCTCGCGAAAGCGCTCACCCGACGATTTCCGTTCGGAAGACGACCGTCTTCTGCAGTCGGGCGCCTTCATCCGATCTCCTGGAGCCGGGTGTGGTCAACTCCCGATCGCCTGGCATCCGGCGAGGGCATCGACAAGCATGGCGGCCTCGGCAGCGGCGCCGGCGAGTCCCCGATAGCGGCGATGGCGGACGGAGGCGTGGCGCAGGCAGGGATGCGTGAGCGCGACCACGGTGGAGCGCAGCCCTGCAATGCCGTCGAACGGCACGGACCGCTGGACCGGCCCCGCGTCGTCCAGGCGGTTAAGTCCTCGCGGCGCAGTCCAACCCGCAAGCGACCGCGATAGCGGGGCCAGCACGTAGGGCGCGACCACCCCGAGCGTCAGGATCAGCCGCGGCCGCTGAACGGCGAGCTGGCGCGCGAGGAACCGCGCGCAGTGCGCCGTGAACTCCCTGTCCCGCGCGCCCGGAAACGGCCCCGTCGTCTTCGACCCGGCCCGAAGGCCCATATAGACGTTGGTAAAGAAGCAGCTTTCCGGCCGGATGCCTGCCTCATCCATCAGCGCCGTCAGATTGCGCCAGGTCGGCTGGTTCGGGCTCTCGAAGCCCCGCGCCAGCGACGCCGCGTAGCCCATCTCCGAGTGAAAGTCGTGGCCCAGCACCATCGTCCCGCCGAACGGAAAAGCCGGCAGCGGACGGCGGGCGGCCGGGTTCCACAAGCCGAACCCACCCGGGAAAAACGACGTGCCGACGATGGCCTCCGGCACGGCCAGCACGCCGGCCGGATAGCCGCCCGGCGGCGCATGCTCCCGCCACAGCAGCTCGGCCGCGTGGGTTGTGCCTGATTCGTAATCCATATCCGTCCCATTCGGCCCATCGGTCCACGGCGCCGCCGCCCGCCACAGCTGCGCCGCCAGCGCAGCCAAGGCAATCAGCGTTTCTGACGATGACGTTGCGTCCAACGGTCTGCGCCGAGCGCGCAACTCCACGTGGCGGCCGGTGCCGCTGCCGCCCGCGCCCTACAGCCGCACGCCCGCCGGCCAGGGTTATTTCGATGCAGAACTCCCAAATAACCCCTCGTGGACTCAGAAAAATAACTACGGCCCGGCAAGGATGCGCCCGCTAACTCCTATCTCCCACGAATCATTCCAACACGCCGTGCCGCCCCAAAGCAGGAATCGCCGATTGCGTGTACAATTACAGGAAGTACTTCGCCGCCGCAACCCGCGTGCAGATCCTGGACCTCCTATGAACCGCCTCGCGCCCAAGAGTAGTCGCAAACCTCAAGACCAAACCGCGTCGCGCCCGCTCCTTGCCACCTGCTGCGGCGCGCTGGCGCTCCTCGCCGCGACCGCTCTTGCGGCCGGCGCGAGCGACCCCGCCGCGGCGCCGCCGAAGAGCAAGAGCGCGCCGACTCCAGATGCGAAGCCGATCTCCTTCAACCGGGACATCCGCCCGATCCTCACCGAGAACTGCTTCACCTGCCACGGTCCCGACTCCGCCAGACGCGCCGCCAACCTGCGGCTCGATGACCGTGCGGACGCCGTTGCGAAGGGCGTCATCGTCGCCGGCGCGCCCGACCGGAGCAGGCTTATCGCCCGCATCCTCGGCCAGGGCGGCCAGCCGATCATGCCCCCGGTCGCATCCGGCAAGCGGCTCACGCAGGACCAGAAGGCCCTGCTCCGACGCTGGATCGCCTCCGGCGCGAAATACGACGTGCACTGGTCGCTCACGCCCCTCCCCGCACGGATGGAACTGCCCGCGGTAAAATCGCCCGACTGGTGCGGCGGCGCGATCGATCGCTTCGTGCTCGCACGATTAGAGCGGGAAGGCGTCCGCCCGTCGAAAGCCGCCGCGAAGGCGGAGCTGCTCCGGCGCGTCACATTCGACCTGACCGGCCTGCCTCCCACGCCCGCCGAGGCCGGTGCCTTCCTCGCCGACAACAGCCCGGCGGCGTACGACGCAGTGGTTGACCGGCTGCTGGCCTCGCCACGCTTCGGGGAGCGGATGGCAACGCCCTGGCTGGACATTGCCCGCTACGCCGACAGCTACGGCTACCAGAGCGACCAGCTCTGCCCCACGTGGCCCTATCGCGACTGGGTCGTCA
Source organism: Chthonomonadaceae bacterium (assembly GCA_035295045.1). Classification (GTDB taxonomy): domain Bacteria; phylum Armatimonadota; class Chthonomonadetes; order Chthonomonadales; family Chthonomonadaceae; genus DATGJU01. The sequence goes on along the minus strand of DATGJU010000471.1, from coordinate 8,262 downwards.
AAGCCTTCAACGAGAACCTGCCGTACGACAAGTTTCTGACGCAGCAGATCGCCGGCGACCTGCTGTCGAACGCGACACGCGACCAACGGCTCGCGACGGCCTTCAACCGCCTGCACCGCATGACCAACGAGGGCGGCAGCGTGGCCGAGGAGTGGAGGCTGGAGGGCGTGGCGGACCGCGTGCGCACGTTCGGTACCGCCTTCCTCGGCCTTACGCTGGAGTGCGCCCGCTGCCACGACCACAAGTTCGACCCGATTACGCAGAAGGACTACTACTCCTTCAGCAGCTTCTTAAATAGTATCGACGAGTACGGACTGTACGATCGCGCGGACATCGTACCCTCTCCCACGATCCTGCTGCCCACCGCCGGGCAGGAACAGCAGCTTGCCGCGGCCCGAGATGGCGCAGCACGCGCGGAGGCGGCGCTGAATGCAATTCAGACCGGCCGCGATGCCGAGTTCCGTGCATGGCTCACCGACGCGGTCCGAGCTGCCGCGCGGGGCGGCCTGTTCAAGCCGGATGTGATCGGAGCAGGACCGCCCCTTCAGGACATGACAGGTCGGTTCGATTTTACCGCGTTCGAAGGGGCGACGCTCAAGAACCGCGTGGTCGGCGCAACACAGAATGGCGAGCGGTCGGACGAGGTCCCGATCGTGGACGCTCCGTTCGGCAAGGCGGTCAAGCTGGATGGCGAGAACAACATCCACTTCGCCGAGTTGGGCCGCTTCACGCGGCACACGCCGTTCACGATCGCGTTCCGCATGCGCGATCCGCGCGAGGTCGAGGGCGCGGCCGTCGTGTTCCAGGCGTGCGACGGCACCGACGTGGGACCTCACGGCTACGACTTAACGGTGGACCAGGGCGTCCTCACGGCGCGCATCTTCCGTCACTGGCCCGGCAATGCGATAGGCGTCCGCACCAAGCTGGCGCTGCCGAAAGACACCTGGACGCACGTCGCGGTCAGCTACGATGGGTCGAGCCGGGCCGAGGGCCTCAAGATCTTTGTCGACGGCAAGCCGGCAGAGCTCGATATCCTGCGCGATCACCTGGTCAAGGGCGTCGGGCAGCACACGCTGGTCTTCGGCCAGCGGTTCCGCGACCGCGGCTTCAAGGGCGGCGAGATCGGCGACCTTGCGATCTTCAGCCGGGACATTCAGCCGGCCGAGATCGCCGAGCTGGCGTATCCGAACACGCTGGAGCAGATGCTCGCGCATCCCGAAATGCACGAGGCCGCGCTGAAAGCCTGCTACTTGTCGGCGGTAGATCCCGCCTCCCGCGAAGCGGCGCGCAAGCTGGCCGATGCCCGCGCGAGCGTCTGGCGGGCCGAGGACGCGCAGACGGAAGTCGCGGTGATGGAGGAGATGCCCGAGCCGAGGCCCACCTTCGTCCTGGTCCGCGGCCGGTACGACGCTCCGACGGGTGATACAAACCGCGTCGGGCGCTCCACTCCGGCCTCCCTGCCGCCGTTCCCGGCCGGCGCGCCGCAGAACCGCCTCGGTCTGGCGCAATGGCTCACTCAGCCCGATCATCCGCTTACCGCCCGCGTCGAAGTGAACCGCATCTGGGCGCTGCTCTTCGGCAAGGGCCTCGTCGAGACCACGGAAGACTTCGGCATCCAGGGCCGGCCGCCGACGCATCCGGAGCTGCTCGACTGGCTCGCGCGCGACTTCGTCCAATCCGGCTGGGACGTGAAGGCGCTGATCCGCAAGATCGTGCGCTCCACGACCTACCGCCAGGCGTCCGCGCTGCGGCCCGACTTGCGCGACCGGGACCCTAACAATGCGCTGCTCGCGCGGGGGCCGAGCCACCGGCTGACGGCCGAGGAGATCCGCGACCTGGCGCTTGCCGCCTCCGGCCTCCTCGATGGCCGAATCGGCGGACCGCCCGTCAGCCCGTACCAGCCCGGCGACCTGTGGCGCGAGAGCAACAGCATGAGTCCGGCCTACCGGCAGAGCGTCGGCGGCGACCTCTATCGCCGCAGTCTGTACACCGTCTGGAAGCGCACCGCGCCGATGCCGAATATGACCGCCTTCGACGTGGGCAGCCGCGAAGTCTGCACGGCCCGGCGCCAGCCGACCAACACGCCCCTCCAGGCGCTCGTGCTGCTCAACGATCCGCAGTTCGTCGAGGCGGCCCGCGTCATCGGCGCGCGGGCGATCAAGGAGGGCGGCGCGACGCCGGAAGCCCGTGCCCGCTGGGTGTTCCGCCTGCTCGCCACGCGCGAGCCGACGGCGACCGAGATCGCGGCGCTCGCGACCCTCTACCGCGACCAACTCGACCAGTTCGGCAAGGACGCGGCCGGCGCGCAGAAGCTCATCCACGTCGGCGCGAGCAGGCCGGACGCGACGGCCCCGCCGGCGGAGCTTGCAGCCGCCACCATGCTCGCACAGACCGTGCTCAACCTTGACGCAACCATTTGGGAACGGTAGATGCGCGGGGTTCCCACTCGCGCAACGGATCGACATTACCACGAGACAACCACATGTATGACCCAATGTCCATAACCCGCCGCCACTTCCTATCCAGCTCGGCCCTGGGCTTCGGCGCAATGGGCCTGACGGAGCTCCTCGGCCTCAGCGCGGCGGCCCAATCACCCGCTCACCCCCTCGCTCCCTCACGCGCTCAAGCACTTCCCGGCCTGCCGCACTTTCCGCCGAAAGCGAAGCGGATCATCTACCTGTTCCAGAGCGGCGGTCCCGCGCAGCAGGACCTGTTCGACAACAAGCCGCTGCTCAACGAGAAGTGGGGCGAGCCGCTGCCGGACTCCGTGCGCGGCAGCCAGCGCCTAACCGGCATGAGCGCCAACCAGGCGGTCCTTCCGATGGCCGGATCGATATTCAAATTTGGCCGGCACGGCAAGGGCGGCATCGAGCTGAGCGAACTCCTGCCGCACACGGCGGGGATCGCCGACGAGATGTGCGTCGTCCGATCGATGTGGACCGAGGCGATCAATCACGATCCGGCGATCACCTTCTTTCAAACCGGCTCGCAAATCGCCGGCCGGCCCTCCATGGGCTCCTGGGTCAGCTACGGCCTGGGCTCGTCCAACGAGAACCTGCCGGCCTTCGTCGTCCTTGTCACCGCGGGCGGCGGCGACCAGCCGCTCTACTCGCGGCTCTGGGGCAACGGCTTCCTCGACTCGCGGTTCCAGGGCGTTCAATTCCGCTCCGGCAAAGAGCCGGTTCTCTACCTTAGCGATCCCGAGGGCCTATCGACGCACGGCCGCCGCTCCATGCTAGACACGCTGAAGAGGCTGAACGAAGAGCAGTACGTGCGGGAGATGGACCCGGAAATCGAGGCGCGCGTGGCGCAGTACGAGATGGCCTACCGGATGCAGACGAGCGTGCCCGACGTGATCGACGTGTCAAAAGAGCCGCAGAGCGTATTCGATCTCTACGGCGAGGAGGCGCGCAAGCCCGGCAGCTTCGCGGCGAACTGCCTGCTGGCGCGCCGGCTTGCCGAGCGTGGAGTCCGGTTCATCCAGCTCTACCACCAGGGCTGGGACCATCACGGCGGCCTGCCGGGCGGCATTCGGTACCAGTGCGCAAGGACGGACCAGGCCAGCGCAGCGCTCGTCACCGATCTGAAGCAGCGTGGCCTGCTGAAGGACACGCTGGTTGTTTGGGGCGGCGAATTCGGCCGGACCAGCTACTCGCAGGGCAAGCTGACCAGGGCGGACTATGGCCGCGATCATCACCCCCGCTGCTTCACCGTCTGGATGGCCGGCGCGGGCGTCCGCGGCGGCACGACCTACGGCCAGACGGATGCGTACGGCTACAACATCGCCGACGCGGCCGGCAATCCGATCGCGCCGACGAAGGACACGTTCACGCCGGGCGCGGTTCACGTGCACGACCTTCAGGCGACGATCCTCCGGCTTCTGGGCATCGACCATCTCCGGCTGACCTACCGGTACCAGGGCCGCGATTTCCGCCTGACGGACGTTCACGGCCACGTGGTTAACGACCTGCTCGCGTAGCCCTGGGTAGTGCGGCGCCCGGACATGGCTGTGCCAGGCTCCGGCGCGGCGCCGCTGTCTCCCGGTTACGCCCGGCAGCAAGTACAATGCCCGCTCGAACGTGTTCGAGCGGGCACAATAGCGTCACATCCTCGCACGCCGGGATGGGCTCGCCGCCGCGCTATGCGTCATAGGTCTTGAGCTTGCCGGTCGCAGGCTTGTTCGATTTGTCCTGCGGCTTCGCGTTCGGCTCCGCGCCGCGGTTGCCGTTCGGACCTCGCAGGCTGCGGTCCCGCATGTTCTGCTGCATCCGTTGCATCATGTCCCGCAACGGCCTCATGTCGAAGCCGCCCTGTCCGTCGGCGCCAAATCCGAACTGGAAATCGGGGAAGTTATCGAACTGCATCGAGCCGAACGCGTCCCGCATTCGCTTCTGCGCCTCTTCGAACTGCTTGCGCGCCTCCGGCGGCATATTGCCTGTGCCGTCCCCGTCGAACTCGAACACCTGCGGCGCGCCGTTCCCGTTTTGGAACTCGAACCGATGATGCGTGGCGCCGCCCTGTCCCACGCTGCGGTCCGGGCTCGCGCCCTCACCGAGCTTCCGCCTCGTCTCGTCGATCTTGCGCTCCAGGGTCGCCCGCTGCCGCAGCAGGTCGTTCAGCTCGGCGCGCAGCCGCTCCTGCGTCGCCGCGTCCGGCTTCGCGCCGTTGTCCGGTCGCGCCGCATCGGGCTTTGCCGCCTGCGGGACGGCCGCGCCGCCCTTCGCGTCCCCACTCTGCGCTCCGGCGACGATCGCGCCGCCGGCGAACACCAGACCGGCCGCGGCAACCGCCGCTGCCAGGAATGCCGTCCGTTTCATCAGCATAGACACCTCCGTAATACTGGCTGATGCGCGCTCGCGCAGCGGCATCCGGCGGCGCAAAGCCAAACCGGGCCGCTGTCGTCACGCCTTATCTATTAAGACGCAAAAACAGCGGCCTGGTTTACACCATCCTGTATTCCCGGCGTTCAACCGCCGCGAACGCGAACCTTCGCCGATGATGGCCGAGGGAATCGTGCCGTCATTCACGGTGCTCCGTGCCGCGACGACAGCGCAGCGCACGTCGCGCGACTCGAGCTGCGCGATTCCGATCAGATTCCGCTGGTCTTGCCGGCGTCGAACACGTTATTCGACCACGTGTTTGCGCCGTCGTTATCGTCTTCCGCATCGAGGCCCTGATTGGCCACCGACACGTTGTTGGAGAACGTGCAGCCGGTCGTACCGAAGAACGCCAGAATGCCCTCGCCGTTCATGGGAACCACGTTGCCGGTAACCCTGCAGGTGTCCGAGAACTGGACTGTGATTCCGACGCCGCCGACGTTGAGACCGTTCATAACGACAGTGTTCGATGCGGCGGTCACGTTCTCGCAGTTGTCGATAAAGATGCCGTCGCCGTTCGACCTGACCGTGTTGTGGTCGAGCGACGTGGGCGCCGGCAGGTTGACGCCGTCGCCGAAAACGCTCGTATAGAGCCCGATATTGCAGCCGCTGATGACGTTGTTGTAGATGCGCCCGCTCGCCTGGAGCGCGATGCCGACATCGTAGTTGCTGACACTAAGGCCGTGAACGGAGTTGCCGGGCGAGAAGATGTCGAAGGACGCCTGGGCAGGCGTCATGTTGCCGACCATAGACGCGCCGTTCTCGCCGTCTATCTCGATGTTGAACGTGTTAAGGATGAGAACCGACTCGTGATAGGTTCCGCCGTTGATCCGAACGATGTCGCCGGGCTGCGCGGCATCGACAGCCGCCTGGATGGTGCTGTACTGCTTCGGCACATTGCGGACCGTTGCGCACGCCGGGATCGATGCGGCGACGGCCACGATAAAGAAGAATGAGGCAGAGAGAAGGCGATGCATTGGAGTTCTCCTTACTTCGCACGATTGCATGTCCCGGCCGGACGGAGCTGCGCGGATGCGCCGCCGAACGGCAGGACCGGTTGACGCACAGGGGCTCGCTCTTAGATGCCGATCGCTCGGCCGGGCGCAAATTCGTTCTGCTTCCAGGTGTTGAAGCCGGGACTATCCTCTTCGATGTCGACGGTCTCGTTGTGCGCAGCCGTGTTGTGCATAAACGAACAGTCCGTGACGCCGAAGAACGACTGGATGCCCTCGCCATTTCCGTCCGCAACGTTATGGTCGATCACGCACGTGTCGGAAAACTGGATGTATATGCCGGCGCCGCCGATTCCATCGCCGTTGAGCGTGGCCGTGTTGTGATCCACCGATACGTTCTCGCAGTTATCGAGGTAGATGCCGTCCCCGTTTCCCGTAACCAGGTTGTGGTCGACCTGCGTTCGAGGCGGCAGATTGGCGCGGTCGCCAAACACGCTGGTGTAGATGCCGATGTTGCATCCCGTGACGGTACAGTGATCCACGTGACCGCTCGCAAGAATCGCGACGCCGACATCGTAGTTCCGAATGGTCAGGCCGGATACCGAGTTGCCGGGGCTGAACAGGCTAATCGCTGCCTGCGAGGGAACCATTGAGCCGGCCATGATTGTGCCCGGTTCGCCGACGATGTTGACGCCGAAAGTCGAAAACACCAGGACCGACTCGCCGTATACGCCGGCGTGGATGCGCACCGTGTCTCCCGGAAGCGCCATATCTACCGCGAACTGAACCGTCGAGTATTTGTTTGGAACCTCAAGCACACGCGCCCGCGAAGCCGTCGGCGATAACACGGCCAACGTTGCCAATAGGATTCCAGCGAAGAATGCCCGCATGTCGGCCCTCCTTACCATTGCGACGGTACCGCCCGCCGCGCCTCAGTAATCAAGCATTGTGAACAGCAGTCGCGCCCTCCCGAATCGGGAAACATGAGAGTGGACGCTTTCAGCCCCCGCGACGGGCGCAGTGGAGCGAGCGCGCAAGGACGTGGCTCGCGGTCCGCTGCCGCCATGGATCTCGTATCCGATCGCGGGGCTTCAAGGCCGTCCGCTTCTCTGCATTGTTCCAAAGCTTGCCGGCGTGCCTGCAGCCTGCAGATCGTTTGCGCGCACCGCTGCACACGGCGAGCCAGAGGGAGTTACAGACACATGCGATTGAAAACCGAAGCTCAGAGTGCGCGCCGACCCTTTGCACATCGACTGCGCTGGCGCGACACTCTGGCGGCCGGAGTTCTTCTGGCGACGGCGCTCTCCGTCGCAGCGGGGCCCGCGCGCGCTTCCACTCTCGACGGCAAGGCCGACCTCTTCGTGCAGCGCCTGGCTTCCCATGGCCGCCGTAGTGGCTGGACCTCCGTTATCGTCCGTGTTCGGGGCGGCCTCGACGCGCAGCGAGAAGCGAGCCTTCGCGGTCTCGGCGCCGACATCTATCGCCGTCTGCCGATCGTTAGCTCCGCGGCCATGCGCATTCCCGTCCGCAACCTGGACCGGCTGGCCGCGCTGCCGTTTGTCAGCCGCATCTCCGCGGACACGGACGTAGTCAAGTGCGACGAGTTCACGGTCGGTCGCAGCGGCGCCGACGTGGCGTTCTCGCAAAGCTCCCTGACGGGATTGGGCGTTACCGTCGCGGTGATCGACAGCGGCATCAAGACCAGCTCCGACAACCTGGACCTGCCGTACAGCTCGGCCACCCGGCTCAAAGCTGCGGTCAACTTCGTCCCTTCGACACAGACCGAAGCCGCGACCACCATAGACAACTGCGGCCATGGAACGCACGTCGCCGGAATCATCGCCGGCAACGGCTACAACTCGACCGGCTCCAACTATACGCGGACCTTCTATGGCATCGCGCGGCGTGCCGGACTGGTAAGCGTGCGCGTCCTGAACTCCAACGGCCAGGGAACCGTAAGCCAGGTTATCTCCGGCCTGCAATGGGCCGTCACAAATAAGGCGACGTACAACATTCGCGTGATCAACCTGTCGCTCGGCCACCCGGTCGGCGAGAGCTACACCACGGATCCGCTGTGCCAGGCCGTCGAGAGCGCCTGGAATGCCGGCATCGTGGTCGTCGTCGCGGCCGGCAACCAGGGCCGCCTGAACCCCACTGTCTCTGCGACGCAGAACAACGAAGGCTACGGCACAGCTTACGGGTCCATTCAGTCGCCAGGCAACGACCCGTACGCCATCACCGTCGGCGCGACGAAGCAGATGGATTCGCTGCGCCAGGACGATCGGATCACCACCTACAGCAGCCGGGGCCCGAGCCGCCTGGACCTGGTGCTCAAGCCGGACATCCTCGCGCCCGGAAACAAAGTGATCTCGGTCTACGGTCCGTCCACCTACCTGGCGACGACCGATCCGCAGAACGCGGTGCCGTGGTCC
>DATGJU010000470.1:0-5175 GCA_035295045.1 Chthonomonadaceae bacterium | reverse complement strand
GGTCGAGGAGAAGACGAGGTATTTTACGTCGTTCAGCAACATCGCGCGCAGCACGTTGTGCGTGCCGGTTACGTTCACGCTGTAGAAGTCCTCGTCATTGCGCGCATGGCTGGAGCTGCCGTGCAGCGCCGCCGCGTGGATGACGGCGTCGCAGCCCCGCATGGCCTGCGTGAGCGCCGCCGCATCGCGGATGTCGGCCTGGACGCTCACGCCCTTCTCCGGCTCGCCCATCGGCTCCAGGTCGAAGAGTACGAGCTCATGCTCCGTGGAGAGGCGTCTGTCCAGCGCGGTCGCGAAATTGCCGCGCGCGCCTGTAATCATGATTTTCATAGCGCAGGTCCTGTCGTCTGTCGATCTGGCGATGCGTGCCGATGCGGGCATTGTACAACGAACGGTTTACACCTGTCAACAGAGCGATCCGCGTGTTTACGGCGCCTACGAGCACGCGCGAAAATGTGGCCGCGAGGGGCGGCTGGGAGGGGCGGCCACGATGCAGGTTACGTTTTGGGGCACCCGTGGGACCGTCCCGGTTCCAGGCGCCGATACGGTGCGATACGGCGGCAATACGACCTGCATCTCGGTCCTGACGGCCGCGAACGAGCTGATCATACTCGACGCCGGCACCGGGATCCGCAACCTCGGCAAACAGATCGCGGGGCAGTCCGGCCTACTCTGCGCGACGCTGTTCCTGAGCCATAGCCACTGGGACCACATCCAGGGCTTCCCCCTCTTTGCGCCGGCCTACGACGCGCGGTTCTCGCTGACGGTGCTCGGCTGCGCGACCCACAGCATGAGTCTGCGCAGCATCCTTGAGCGCCAGCAGGACTCGCCGGTCTTTCCCGTGCCGCTCGATGCGCTCCACGCCGACATCGACATCGGCGACTACTGTATGGACTGGTTTACGCACGGCAGCGTGAAGATGCGGACGGCGCCGCTCCACCATCCGGGCGGATCGTGCGGCTTCCGCATCGAGGAGCAGGGCCGCGCCCTGGTCTTCATGACCGACAACGAGCTGCCTGGCCCGGGGGCCGAGTGGGACCGCTTCGTCGCGTTCTGTGGCGGCGCCGATCTGCTGGTACACGACGCCCAGTATACGGACGCGGAGCTGGACGCGCATCGCGGTTGGGGCCACTCCTCGATCACGCAGGCGATCGCGCTGGCGAACCAGGCCGGCGTGAAGCGGCTTGCGCTCTTCCACCACGACCCGGACCGAACCGACGACGATCTGGAAGGCTTGGTCGCCGAGCGCGAATCGTCGCTGCACCGGGCCGGGAGCAGTCTGTGCGTAATCGCGGCCGCCGAAGGCGAGACGCGAGAGGTGTGATGCGGTGAGCGGGCGATGGGGCGATGAGGTGAGCGTTCGTAGTGGCTCTCCATCCGATGTGGCCCATCCGACGGGTTGGAGCTGAACAGCCTTACCGACGAATCGCACAGAAAGAGTTGGCAGCCACTCATGCGGATCATAAATGCTATCGCGCCTATCCGGATGAACGACATCGGCGGGTGGACCGACACCTGGTTTGCGGGTCACGGCGCCGTCTGCAACGTCGCGGTCTATCCGTACGTCGAGGTGCAGGTGCTTGTCCGGGAGCGCGCGGGCGCTGAGCCGCAGGTCGAGGTCTTCGCCGAGAACTACGACCTGCGGTTCCAGGTCGAGACGGCGCGGTCCGCCGGCGAGCGGGCGCTGGACAAGCTGCCGCTCATTCAGGCCGCTATTCGGAGGATGGAGATTCCAGAGCGGCTGGCGATCGAGGTCCGCGTGCATAGCGACGTGCCGCCCGGCGCCTCGACCGGGACCTCTGCGGCCGTGTCGGTGGCGATCATCGGCGCGCTGGACCTGCTCACGCCCGGCCGCCTGACGCCCTACGAGGTCGCGCGGCTCGCGCACGCCATCGAGACCGAGGACCTGGAGCTGCAGAGCGGCGTGCAGGACCAGCTCGCAAGCGCGTTCGGCGGCATCAGCCTGATCGATATTCCCCACTTTCCGCACGCCAACGTCGCGCCCATCGCGATCGGCAACGCCGCCTGGTGGGAGCTGGAGCAGCGGCTTTCGCTGATATACGTGGGCCGGCCGCACCAGTCGAGCGCCGTCCACCAGCAGGTGATCCGCGACCTGGGGGCGCAGCCCTCCGCCGATCCGCGGCTGGAGCGGATGCGCGTCCTCGCGCGGCAGGCCAAAGACGCCGTCTTCGCCGCGGACTGGCGGGCCTACGGCGCGGTGATGGACGCTAACACGGAGGTTCAGCGGGCGCTCCATCCGAGCCTCGTCTCCGCCGATTTCGAGCAGGTGATCGCCCTGGCCCGCGAGCACGGCGCGCTGGGCTGCAAGGTGAACGGCGCGGGCGGCGACGGCGGCTCCGTCACCATCCTCGGCGACGGTGTGATGGCCCGGAAGCGCGCGATGCACGCCGCTATAGCCGCCGCCGGCTTCCAGCCCGTGCCGATCTATCTCGCCCGCCAGGGATTGAGAGTGTGGTAGAGCTTTGAGCTCACTTCATTCGAAGTACTTGTGGGGCTTGCCGGTCCACGTGGGCTTGTGGCCGCGGGCGTGGATGGCGATGGTCTGCTCGTAGATGCGACGGGTCATCGACGCGACCCTGGACCACGCGAAGCGCTCCGCGTAGGCGCGCGCGCCGGCGGCCAGGGCCGTCCGCCTGGCATTGTCTCCCAGCAGGGCGGTCAGTCTGCAAACGAGATCTTCGGCATCGCCGGCCCGGAACAGCTCGATCGCGTCCATGCGACCGGCGATCTCCTGGAAACAGGCCAGGTCGGAGGCGAGAACGGGCCGGCCGTGCGTGAGCGGCAGCGTGACGGAGTACGAGCCGGTCGCCCACGTGTGCGGCGCGAGGACCAGGTCGCTCGCGGCCAGGGCCTCCGCGACCTCCTCGTCCGAGAGATAGCCGGTCACGATGACTCGATCGCTCAGGCCCGCGGCGGCGATCTCCGCCCCCAGCCGGTCGGCGTAGGCCTGCTCACCCGGCACGCGCACACCCCCGGCGATAACGAGAGTCACGTCCTCCGGCAGCCGCGGCACGGCCTGGAGCGTGAGCTCATATCCCTTGTTCGCGAAGATGTAGCCGAAAATGGTTACGACCCGCCGGCCCGCGAGGCCGAACCGCTTGCGAAAGGCGCTGCCGCCGGTCGGCGCCGGCGTGGCGGCCGGCACGCCCGTCGGCACGATCTGCACTGCCGCGGGATTGCAGCCGCGCGCGATCAGCTCGTTCCGGGCCGCCGCGGTGTGGACGATCGTCATGGCTGACCAGAAGGGCGCGGTCTCCACGCTGTCCCGGTAGGCGGTGTTGCGGAGCAGGATCTGCTTGGCGAGCCACTTGTGCGGCCGGCGTTCGGTCTTCGCTTTGAGCAGCTCCGCCAACGAGTAGGTCGTGTGCGCCGTGAGCACCACCGGCTTGTTGATGAGGTAACGCAGCTCCCAGAAGGCCGACTTGCCTGGCAGGATGCCGCCCCAGAAGCTGTGCTCGTGCTGGATATGGACCACGTCCACGTCCGGCGCGTTGAGCGCCTCCGCCTGCGCAACATAGTGCTCGCGCGGCTGGCGGCCCTCCTCGATCGGGACCACCTGGACGGTCGTATCGGGCAGGCCCCGCAGCCCCTCCACCAGAGCACGTGTGTAGGTCGCGATCCCGCACCGCTCCCCCACCGATGTCAGCATCGCGATCTTCATGTATCGTAATACGGGATCAGCGGCCCGTCAGTATCCGCTTCACCACGTCGATCACTTCGCCGGCGTCGCCGGTGGCCTGGGCGCGCTCGAGGTCCTCGCGGACGGCATAAATGCACAGCGCCTTCTTCATGGCGTTGGCGAACAGCTCCTTGCTCAGCGACATCGCCTTCACCGGCTCCATGCGATACGTGAACTGGTCCTCGCCGAACCAGCCCTGATAGTCGGTATCGATCGCGGCGTAGCAGAACTCCGCGAGCCGCCAGATGTCGTCCGTGCCGGTGACGCGGTCCTCGTCGTTCGAGTTGTATTTGGCCGCGTTGATGTGGAAGTTCATGATCGGGACGCCCATGCGCTTCAGAAGGTAGAGGCTGTCCGCCGGCTGGTTCCCGACCATCTGCTCGTGGCCATAGTCGATCACCACCGCCATCGCCGTCGCGCCGACCGTCTCGTTCACCGTCTTCGCCACAAGCGCGGCCTTGGCCGTCGTGTTCAGGATCATGTTGCCCTCGCGCGGCTCCTTCTGCTTGGCCTCGGTGCCGAACAGCAGGCCCATGCCGTGCGCCTTGCGGGCGACCTCGACGCAGCCGTCGATGAACCAGTCCAGGTGCCGGCCGTAGTTCACCTCGAAATGGTAGTCCCAGCCGTCGGAGCCGGGCCAGAGCTGAACGCTTGGGCAGCCGAGGCGCCTCGCCAGCTCGACCGTCTGGAGGCAGTAGTCCACCGCTTCGCGCCGGCGGCCGGGATCGGGATTGGTGATGCCGCCCATCCGGTAGTAGGCGCGCGTCCAGATGTTCGTATTCATGTTGGTCGGGATCAGGGTGTGGGCGCGCAGGGCGTCCTGGACCTCGCGGATTTTGCACTCGTCGATCTGCAGCCGGTCGTCCAGGAACATCTCGTTGTTGAGCTCCACGCCCTGGATTCCCGCCCGGGCGACCCGTGCGATCTGCCCGACCGCCGACTCGTCCAGCGGCTCCTCCAGATAGGTGCGGCAGAACCGGTCGCTGAAGCCGCCCGCGCACCAGTGGCCCGCGGAGAACTGGATGCCGTACGTGGCGAAGAAGGCGTTGACGGCATCGCCCTCCAGATAGCCGGCGAATTCGGTGTCTAATCGGGCGAGATTGTCAGCGTTGACGCGCATGGATAGCTCCTCCGGAGATTTTCGAGTTAGTTCGCGGGTCGCGGGTTCGGTTCCTGTCTGGTAAACTGGGAGAAACGAGAAAGAGGGGGCGCGACGTGCGAACGATCACTCTGCTCAAGCCGGGCGAATATCTGCTCTCCGAAGGGCCGCCGCCGGATGCGCCGGCGCCCGGCGAGGCGCTGGTCCGCGTCCGACGCGTGGGTATCTGCGGCACCGATCTGCACGCCTACCGCGGCCGTCAGCCGTTCTTCACCTATCCGCGCATCCTCGGTCACGAGCTGGGAGTCGAAGTCGTCGCGCTCGGCGAGGGCGTCGATTCCGATCTCAGGCCCGGCGACCGCTGCGCCGTCGAGCC
>DATGJU010000469.1:0-13250 GCA_035295045.1 Chthonomonadaceae bacterium | reverse complement strand
AGCCGGCGGGGCAGGCCGGCGACGGAAAGGCCCGGCTCGCGGCGACAATCGCGGCCCTCGGCGGGGACGCGTTCCTGAACATCAAGCAGATTATGATGAAGGGCGAAGGTGAGATCTCTCCGCCGGGCCAGGAGATCGTGCTGCCGATCACTACCGCGACGCTCATCTTCGCGCCGCCCAGCCGCAGCCGATTCGAGTTGGCCACCGCGGCCGGCGACGTCATTATCGGCAGCGACGGGAAGAGCCCGGCCTGGCTGAGCGTCCTCGGCGCGATCCAGGATGGACCGTCCGGATTCGGCGATCCGACCGAGCTCTTGCGGCGCGCCGCCACGACGGCCTATCCGGTCACTCTGGTACCGGACATCAAGGGGGACGACGGGACGATGCTGCCGGGCTTCGCGGTAAGCGACGACCAGAAGAGGAGCACCAAGGTCTACGTGGATCCGAAGTCCGGCCTTCCGCTCCGCCTCGTGGTCCAGGCCGCGGGAGTCGAGGTCCGGCTGGGAGACTACCATCCGACGGAGAACGTGAAGCTGCCCGGATCGCTCAAGGTGACGCAGGGCGGCAAGGCGCTTCTGACGCTGAAGTTCAGCTCGTGGGCGATCAACAAGCCGGTGGACGACAAGCTGTTCGTGCGTCCGAAGTCGTGACGGGAGGCTAGTCGCCGCCGAGCGGGCTGCTGCTCAGCGTTCCCGGCTTGCGCGGCGCCCCGGCCGGCGGTGCGCCGCTTTGCGCCGTGCCGCCACCATCGGCGGGTTTGGACCCGCCGGGCGCGCCAGCCCCCGGGCCGGCTCCGGCCGAGCCCGCCGCTCCGCTGTCGGCCGGCCGCGCACCCACCGTGCCGGCCGATCCTGTCCCTCCGCCGTCGGCCGGCGGCGTGGCCTGGTTGTCCGGCGCCAGGACAGTTGGGGCGATCGGCGTGTAGGTCTTCGTCTCGCCGATCCGCTGGTCGCCGTAGAACGCCACGCAGTGGAACTGGGCGCCGCCCGTCAGGCCCGTCGGAAACGCCGATAGCGGCACGTCCAGCGTCATGTCGAACGGCATGTGCGGCCCGGTCAGATTCAGCGCCGTTGCCGCACTCAGCTTTCCGTCCTTGCTGGTGAACGCGCCCGGCGCCTGCGATGCAATCTGGTTGTTCGAAGTGTCGTAGAAGTAGGCCGCGATCGTGATCTGGTCGCCGGTCACGCCGTCAGCGTTCCCGATCATCTCGATGCGCAGCGACATCTTGCCAGTCGGGTCCTGCGCGAGGTCCTTCACGGTGACGGAATCGAATGTGACGCTCCGGCTCTGCGTCGTCATCGGCGCCGTCCCGGTGTCGGAGGGCGCGGCAGGCGCCGTGGCGCCGCCGGAGCTCGGGACCGGAGCAGGCGCCGCAGCGCGCGGCGCTTCGCCGTTCGGCCGAGCGATGCCGCCGCCGGCCACGAGGGCCGCGTTACGACCCGGGTCCGGGTGCGGGCGCGCGCCGGCCACCACTATCCAGACCGTAATGCCTGCGACCGCCGCGAGCAGCGCTCCTCCTCCGATCCAGTAGCTGGACCGGCTGCCGGACGGCGTCAAAACGGGCGACTCCGCGGCCCGGCCGCTCGGCGGCTGCCCCGTTCCCACGGAGCCCGAAGGCGTCCTGGCGCTGCCCGATCCGCCCACGCGGTCCGAGCCGACGCCACCGGAGGGGACGCGCTGCGACCCGCGGCCCGACTTACCGGCGCCGCGGATCGAGCTGTTCGTAAGGATGATATTCGCGCCTCCGGATGGTGACGATGGCGGAGCCGCGGGAACCGGGATCGAGACGGTATCTTCCACCTCCGGCAGCGAGTCGCGGATCGTCAGAAGGTCCATCGCGACCTCCTGGATCGTCTGAGGCCGCGCTTCGGCGTCCAGCCGGAGGCAGCAGTCGATGAGGCGCGAGAGCGGCTCCGGCACGCTCGGGTTGACCGTGCGGGCCGGCGTGAACTTGAAGGGCGCGTGCGAGGGATCGCGGCCGGTGAGGAGGTTGTGCAGCGTCGCGCCGAACGAGTAGATGTCGGAGCGCGTGTCGGTCTGGTGCCGGCCGAACTGCTCCGGCGGAGAGTAGCCGACGCTGCCGAGCAGGTTCGTGTCCTTGACGGCCCCGGGCTGGAAGCGGCGCGCAATGCCGAAGTCGATCAGCCGGATGCGGCCGGTCGCCTCGACCATGACGTTGGCCGGCTTCAGGTCCCGGAATATGATCGGGGGCTCCTGGCTATGCAGGTAGGCCAGCACATCCGCGATCTGGAGCGCCCAATCGATGACGGAAGAGGCAGGAATGCCGGCGCCGCCGAGCTCCCGCGCGCGGACTTCGAGGTTGACGCCCTCGATGTACTCCATCACGACGAAGAAGCGGTCGTTTTCCAGGAAGGCGTCGGTGACCTGCGGCAGGTTCGGATGGTGCAGCCGGACCAGGAAACGCGCCTCGTGCTCGCACTGCTCCAGGAGCGACTGAATTTCGACGTCCGCGGTCTGCGGGACACGGACCTCCTTGACGGCGAGGACTGTGTCGAGCCGCACGTGCTCGGCCTGGTAGACGGTGCCCATGCCGCCCCGCCCGATGACGCGCATGATGCGATACCGATCGTTCAGCAGCGTCCCCGGCTCGAGTTGTTCCCCGCTCATCGCGTTAATTACCTATCGCTGGATTTCGGCACACCCCTAGTTTATCACAATTGCTCCTACTGGCGCGAGACGTAGAGGACCCAATCGTTCGTGTCCGGCGCGGTGAAGGGCGAATACGCGCCGCCTTCGATCTGCATGGAGGCGCTGAAGACTCCCGTGCGCGGATTGAACCAGGTGACCTGAACCTTACCGGTGGCCTCCAGCAGGTCCAGCAGAAGCGTGCCGCCCTGCTCGAAGTAGACCACGTACTCGCGCGCCGGATCGGCTAGTACGAACGTAGGCGGCGCACTGGGCGCCACGGGAGCGGGCACGTTGGCGAACGGGTCCGCCGCGAACGGATCGATGTCGGCCGGATCGACCGTCGGAGGCGGCGTCTTTACAGCGGCGGCGGCCTCCGCGCGCTTCCGGCGGCGCTTGTCCGCGGCGCTCTCCGCCGGTCCTCCGAGCATGTCTTCGCGCGGTACGAGGCGATAGAATCGGGTCCTGCGGAAGAGCGCGGCGCAGTAGGCCGCATACTGGAGGTCTGGCGCGTTCAGGCTGTCCGGCTCCAGCGTGGGAACGGTGCCGGGCGCGTAGTAGGCGCCGCGCATTCGGGTCTCCCACATTCGGCGGCGGGCCGCATCCGGCGAAAGCGCGTCCTTCGCGGCCGTGGGGCGCTCGATCAGCTCGACCGGCTTGTTCACGGCGAAGTAGCTTGGCAGAGCGTTGATATCGCCGCCGAGCGCCGTGATCAGGTCTTCGGAGGCGACGTCGTAGGGAACGGCGACGGCCTTCTTCGGCGGCTCTGAGAGGGCGGCGCCTGTCCGCGAGGTTGTGCGCGTGGTCTCGGTCGCGGGGGCGGGAGGCGCCGCGGGCGCGCTGACGCCCATCATAGTGATCGTGAGCGGATGGTGCAGCGTGTCGTACAGGCGCGTCAGCTCGGCGAACTGCTCCGCGCCCTTCAAGGCCGCTGCCGACGGAGCGGTCGCGCCCGGCGTGAACAGCGACCACTGTACGTCGTACGCGGAGTAGCGAGCCACAATATAGCCCCACAGGCGGTAAAGCGCGGCCGGGTTATACTTCGCGAAGAGCGCGTCTTCCAGAACGCCCACGCCGATGTCGGGCACGATTCCGTGCGCGTTGCAGTAGGCGACCCTGCGGTCCATCGCCTGGAAGAACGCCGGATTGGCCGTGCCAAGGTCCGAATTGATGAACGCCGGGCCGCCCTCGTTCGCGCGAACCGTGCCCGTCCGGGCCGGGCCAAGTAGCGCGCCGCCGATCAGCCGCGTGAATCCCTTCGCCGCCGCCGCATTGACGAAGCGCTGATAGGCGATAAACGAGCCGTTGTCCGCGGGCGCCGTCTCCTGCGCCGCTTCCTGCACGGCGGCAAGCCGCACTCCCGAACCGTCGGGCTGCCGCGACGCCGTGCCGCCGGAGAGCGCCGTGTACTCGGGCTGCGGCTCGCGTATGGCGGCAGGGAGGAAGGCGTCGCCATTGGAGTATGAGAAGTGGTGTGGGTTCTTGTGCGCCGGCTGGACGTTCACGAATCCCTTGACGGCCGGATCTTCGCCCACGCACTCGAAGGCGCCGGTCTTTCCGTCCAAATCGGGCGCGGCCGCGCTCACCGATTTCCAGGTCCAGACGCCGCGTATGGTCGGCACGATACGGATGCGGAACGTATTTCCGCCGTCCCAGAACCCCGGCACGACGATACTCTTCGCATCCGGCGTGTGGAACTCGATCCCGACCGGCGAATCGACATAGGGGTTGGCGGTCCTGGCATCAGCCTTGAGGGTGATCTCGTAGCGGTCGTATCGGCGGACCTTGATCTCCGGCGCCGTGTTGAGCGCGATATCCTGCGGTCCGCCCTGCCCCGTTCCCTCGAACGCGACCCGGCCGCCGAAATCGGTCGTGTAGAGCTGGGCGCGCTTCAGGTCGACCACATAGCCGGTGGGCGAGTTCGAGTAGAGAATGAGATAGTAGGGATCCTTCGTCGAGTCGGTCGCAAGGGCGTGCAGCTCCCGCCAGCCGCCTTCGCGCCAGCCGTTCGCCGCGGGCACGTCCACCTCGTGCAGCGGCCGGACCAGAAGCTGGCTGACCGTCTTCGTCACGTCGCCCGTATTGCTGGAAGCCGGCGGGGCCGCGCTCTGGCGCGTCGCCTTCAGATCGAGCTTGCCCAGGCCGCCGAACGTCTTCGTCCAGTTCTGGAAGGTGAAGCTCGGCCCGCTGTAAGCCGGAGCGGGCGGAAGCGTGAATGCCGGCATCGGGGCAGCCGGGACCGGCTCAGCAGGCGGCGTAAACTGGTATGTACCGGAAAAGTGGACCGGCGTCAGGACGTTCAGCGGGTAGTTGTACATCCAGGAGTCGAATTCCGTGCCCGCCGGATTCATATAGCACCATAACAGGGTGAACGCCTGGCCCTGCCTGGCGAGAAACCAGACCAGGTTCTTCGCAACCCCGGTCGGTCCCGCGTCGGTGTGCAGGTAGGCCAGTGGCTGGCGCGATTCCGGCGCCGGGCCGAGCGCCTTGCGGACGAAGACGCCGCTCGCGCCGTCCCACTCGATCCGGTAAGCCGGGCTATCCGCCGCGATGCGGTTTCCCGGAACGACCTGCGCCTGCGTGGAGGCGGCCTGCGCATGGACGCGGGCTGCGCCGCCCAGTGCGAGCAGCGCGATCGGCAGCATGAGCGACAACGTTCGGAGGGTTCGCATAGGGTCTCCCGGATTTGCGGACTCGATAGTTTGGCGCGCGGCTGGAGGCGGCGAGCCGGCGCGTCCAGGCGAGGACGCACAGGAGTTAGACGCTCGCGGCGCCGATACGTTATCAGGAATTGTCAGCCGCCCTAGAGCGCGCGCACGCGCCATAGCCGGGACCCCGATTTCGGCACGCGCGCACAGTTCCGCAGCGGCCGGCCGAGCGCGTTCCAGCGGATCGCCATTGTGTCGCCGTCCTGGAGCCGGACGCCGTCGCCGAAGCTAAACGCGTCCGCGCCGAAGAAGTGGACGTGGACGCTGCCCGGCACGCGGTGCTCGGGATACTTGAAGTGGTGATGCTCCAGGTTGGCGAGCGAGTGCACCATATTCGCTTCGCCCGTGGCGATAGCCGCCGACCAGACCGTTTCGCCGGTCCGCTCGACCGCGACGTGCCCCTCCAGGCTCGCGAACTCCGCGCCGATCGCGATCTCCGGCCCTATCGCGCACTGCCGCACCTTCGAGGGAGCGAGGTAAAGATAGTTCTTGCGCTCCATCACGTGGTCGGAGAACTCGTTCCCCGCGGCGAAACCCAGGCGCAGCGGCGAACCGTCAGCGCCGATCACGTAGATGCCGGCGACCTCCGCCTCCTCGCCTCCGTCGTCCGCGAACTCCGGGATTTCGAGCGCGTCGCCGTGCCCCCGCAGCACGCGCCCGTCGCCCTTATAAAACCACTCCGGCTGCGCGCCAATCTCGCCGGCGCCGGGTCGGCCGCCCTCCGCGCCAAGCTGATAGATCCGCATACTGTCCGACACGGTCACCGGCTGCGGCGTCGCCTGATGCATTGCGTCCCTGTTTGCGGCGCTCTTGCGATGCGTCAGGCCGGTGCCACTCACCAGGCAGAACTCCGGGCCGCGGGGATGGTCGATCGGCGGCAGCAGTCTCCAGGTCGACTGTCCGTCGTAGATCGGCGCGTAGTCCAGCGACTCATCGCCGAGGTCCCCTGTCGCCGCCTCTTCAAGCGACTTGCCTCCGGCGGCCGCCGCGCGCGCGCAGTCGTAAACGCTCGCAAACGAGCCGAGGAGCCGGAGACGCGGCTCGTCCACGATGGCTACCCTGCGGCCCTCCACGGTGCTGCCGAGCTGAACCAATCGAATCATCCGTCGTCACGCTCCCGTTCCGCCGGCAGGCGCCCGGCCCCTACTCCACGACAAGGTTGTCCCGGTGGATGACCTCGTCGAATCCCTGGTAGCCCAGGATCGCCGCGATCCGCTCGCTGCGCTGCCCGCGGATCTGCCGCACCTCCGCGGCGCTGTAATTGGTAAGACCGCGCGCGAACGGCAAGCCTTCCGGTCCGCGCACCTCAACCAGATCGCCGGAAGTGAAGACGCCCTCGACTTCGACGATTCCGGCCGCGAGCAGACTCACGCCGCTCGACTGCAGCCGCTCCCGCGCGGCGGCGTTCACGGTGACCGCGCCGCGCGACCTGGCGCTGTGCGCGATCCACCGCTTGCGGGCGGAAATCCGGGCCGTCGCCGGCCGGGGCGGGAAGTCCGTTCCGATATCCGCGCCCGCCAGGATATCGGCGACGACGACGGTCCGCCGCCCAGGCGCGATCACCGTGCGGATGCCCGCCTGAGTAGCGACTCGCGCCGCGTGCAGCTTCGTCGCCATTCCGCCTGTGCCGCCAGCGCCCGCAGGTCCGCCTGCCATGGCCATCACCGCGTCATCGACGCGCCGGACCACCGAAACCCGCGGCGGATTCGGATCTTCGGCGGTCGGCCGTCGCTCGCAGAGCCCCTCGACATCGGAAAGGATGATGAGCAGGTCGGCGTCGACGAGGGCCGCCACCTGCGCCGCGAGCGCGTCGTTGTCGCCGAACTTGATCTCGTCCACCGCGACGGTATCGTTTTCGTTGATAATGGG
Source organism: Chthonomonadaceae bacterium (assembly GCA_035295045.1). Classification (GTDB taxonomy): domain Bacteria; phylum Armatimonadota; class Chthonomonadetes; order Chthonomonadales; family Chthonomonadaceae; genus DATGJU01. The sequence continues at coordinate 6,027 of DATGJU010000469.1, read as the reverse complement.
GACGACGCCGAGCGCCAGGAGGGCAAGCAGCGTGTTGCGCGCGTTGAGGAAGCGGCGGCGGTCGCCAAGGTCGTCTCGTGTCAGGAGGACCTGCGCGCAGTCGACACTGCGCCACGCGAACGCCTCGGTGTACGTGTGGACGAGCAGGCCCTGGCCGATCGCGGCGGCGGCCTGCTTGTATGGGAGCGTGTCGGCGAGGCGCGTCGCGACGGAGCCGGGCGGCCGCTGCGGCGCGGCCCGGTCTTCCGGATCCACGATAGCCGCCGCGAGCCGCTCGCGCCCGGCGCGGATCGCGCCGGATGTCACAAGCAGCACGTCCCGGCCGCCCTTGCGGATCGCCGCGAGCTGCGCAGCCAAGTCCGCTATGAAGGCGCGATCGATCCGCCCACGCTCGTCGGTCAAGGTGCTCGTCCCAACCTTGACCACGATGCGGCAGGCCTCCGCGCGGCTCAACGGATCGTGTGGCGGCCCCGGCGCGCAGGCTCCTGTTCGTTCTCGCGATCCCACGCCTCTTCGTCCTCGAAGTCGAATTCGACGTCCCGGATACGGACGGTATCGCCGTCCTTCGCGCCGATAGTCCGAAGCTTGCCGGTGATCCCGATCTTGTCCAGGCTTCGCTGCAGCCGGCGGACGGCGTGGTCGTTGTTCATGTCCGTCATTGCGACCATCCGCTCGATGCCCTTGCCGACGACTTCGTACGTACACGGGTCCAGCTGCCGCGCCTCCCAGTGGTGATCGTCCACCTCCGGTTTCGCCACGATGTGTACGGCGCCCGAGGCCGCCTGCGCCGCGTGCTCCGCCTCGGCTTCGGCTCGCAACTCCTCCAGGCGGCGCATCACCGCGTAGACCAGCGGCTTCAGGCCCTTGCGCGTCGCCGCGGAGATTCGGAAGACCGTGCGACCCTGCGCGCGCAGATCCGCCTCCAGCGCGTCGACCGCGTCCGGGTCGGCCATCACGTCGATCTTGTTCAGCGCCACGATCTGCGGCAGCCGCGCGAGCGCCTCGTCGTAAAGCGCCAGCTCGCGGTTGAGCACCTCGAAATCGTTCAGCGGTTCGCGGCCCGACATGCCGCTCACGTCCAGGAGGTGGATCAAGAGCCGTGACCGCGAGACGTGCCGGAGGAACTGGTGGCCCAGGCCGACGCCTTCGCTCGCACCTTCGATGAGGCCCGGGATGTCGGCCATGACGAAGGAGCGCTCCGGCTCGACGTAGACGACGCCCAGGTTGGGAACCAGCGTGGTAAAGGGGTAGTTGGCAATCTTTGGGCGCGCGGCGGATACCGCGGAGATCAGCGTCGACTTGCCGGCATTCGGAAAGCCCAGCAGCCCGACGTCGGCCAGGAGTTTCATCTCAAGCCTGAGGGTCTTCTCCTCGCCCGGCTCGCCATTCTCCGCGAAGCGCGGCGCCTGGTGCACCGACGTGACGAAGTGTGCGTTGCCGCGACCGCCGATGCCGCCGTGCGCCACGATCGCCGAAGCGTCCGGCGAGTCCAGATCGGCGATCACTTCGCCGGTCGCGATTTCGGTTGCGACGGTGCCGAGCGGGACCTTGAGCACGAGGTCGCGCGCGTTCCGGCCGAACATGTCCTTGCTGGCGCCGTCGCCGCCACGTTCCGCCTTGTACTTGCGGTGGTAGCGGAAGTCGAGCAGCGTGGTTACGTTGTTGTCGACTTTCAGTACGACGTTACCGCCGTGGCCGCCGTCGCCGCCGTTCGGGCCGCCTCGTGGCACGTGCTTTTCCTTGCGGAACGTCGCCATTCCGTTACCGCCGCCGCCAGCGGCCACTTCGATTTCAACCTCGTCTACGAACATGGTGAGAGTATACCTTTGTTGGGCAGTCGGCGTTCGGCATTCGGCATTCGGCAATAGAATACAGTCTCGCCGGGCGCCGTTTGCCTGACGCCGACTGCCTAACGAGCAAGAGCGTGGTGCGCGCCGGGGCGCGCACCACGCTCTTGCTCGTACATGGAGGTGGAGAGACTCGAACTCTCGTTCCCAGCGACCTGCTTCCGGCGTCTACAAGCTTAGTCCCTGATTTTATTTCGCGACCGCCTGCCCTAGGGACCAGGCTAGCGGTACGCTAGATCGCGTTAGTTGTCCCTTACCGGGCGGCGAACGGGCCCGCTAAGGTAATCTGGCATAGGTTACGCCCGAAAGCTCTCTCGGCCAGCAGGAGAGAGGCGGACGTCGAGGCCCTTAGGCCGCGAGCGCGTACTGTTGAGTGTTCGCGTTTATGTTTTTGCCGCTTTTTACGAGGCCAGCGGCGCCTCGGCATGCATCCGGAAACACAATCTGCCAGGTCGACACCAATCACCCCCTGGTATCGTTATTATACGGCATAACCGCCGCAAACGCAAGTACGATCCAGAGAATCGGAGGCGGGCGCTCGCCGCACGCCCGCGTGTTAGCGGGTCCCGGCGCGTGCGCCCGCCGCGCCGCATGATCGCGCAGCGTCCACATTGGAGGGCGGCGGCCGCTCCCCGTAACTATTTCGCCGCGGGCGAGATGACGATCCGGCGGTGCGGCTCATCGCCCTCGCTGTAGGTGCTGATCTCCGGGTCGTCGGAGAGCGCGGAGTGAATGATCCTGCGCTCATGCGGCGGCAGCGGCTCCAGCTCCGCCTCCTGATTGCGCTCTTTCACCTCGCGGGCCAGGTCCAGCGCACGCTGGCGCAGCGACTCCGCTCGCCGCTCTCGATAGCCTTCCGCATCCAGCATCAGGCGCACATCGGTCGTCATGTGGCGCGGCAGGATCATGTTGCAAAGAAGCTGGAGCGCGTCCAGCCCCTGCCCGGCGCGCCCGAGGGTCGTCTTCACGTCCTCGCCCATCAGCTCGATGTTCAAGTAGGGCTTTTGCGCGGAGCGTATTATGGCCCGTGCGTCCAGCCCACTCGCCTCGCACATCCCCTGGACGAGGTCGTACGCCCGGCGCTGGTCCGCGTTGAGCGTCGACGGGTCCAGCGAAGGGCCGTCGGCGGCATCCGCGGCCGTCGTCTCGGCGGGCACGGCGTCTTCCGGTCCTGACACTTCCGACATCTTGTGCTCTCCTTTGATCGTCCGGCGTTATTTCGGTCGCGGCTTGCGCGGCCGCCGCGGGCGGGACGGCGACGACGTGGTCGCCTGCGCCAGCGCGGCGGTGGGCTTGACGGGCGCGGTCTTTGCGCTGCCTCCGCTGCCGTTGGTCTTGGCCGGCTTGTCGTCCGGCAGCGCCACGGGCACGACCGGGTTGTCCTTGTTCGGCTTATAGACGAAGTAATAGGACTGCGCCGCCGAAAGCACGTTCAGTATGAGCCAGTAGAAGACGAACGCGGCCGACCACCGGTACTTGATGAAGAAGAAGAACATCATGCCGGTCGTCATCACCGACATCGACTGCTGCTGCTGCGCCGCCGCCGGATCGGTCGCGGGCGTCAGCTTCATCGTCAGGTACATGCTGGCCGTGTAGATGATGAGGAGCGCCAGGTCGAACTGGCCGAGGTTCGCCGCGACCGGGTCCGGGACGAACGAGAGCATGCGCCCGAACGAATGGTTCGCCCAATGCGCGCTCGCAGGATTTACCCAGAGGAATGTGCCGTGGGCAAAATGGAACTCGTACAGCCGGATCGTATTGTAGACCCAGATCATGAATGGAAGCTGGATCAGCATCGGGAAACAGCTTGCGAACGGATTGACGCCGTGCTCCTTGTAGAACTCCATGACCCGCTTTTGCGACTCCTGCGGGTCGTCCTTGTACTTCTCCTGGAGCTTTTTGATCGCGGGCTGAAGTCGCTGCGTCTCGCGTTGGCTCTTGTACATCCGCAGCTGCAGCGGCAGCGTGACGCCCTTCACGATCAGGGAGATCAACAGCAGTGCGAACCAGTAGCTGAAGCCCTGCTGGCGGCCGGTCGCTGCCACGAGCGCGTCGATGAGCTTGTAGCTCCACTGCGTCTTGTTGCGATCGTCGATCCGTTTCTCGAGCTCCGGCTGCAGGTTTTGCGCAATGGCCTCCTCGGCCGCCTTTGTGCCCGCGAGGTCCTTCAGCAGCTCCTTGAGTGCCTCGTGCGCCTTGATCTCCGCCTGAGTCTGCTTGTCGACGATCTGCTGGCGGGCGTCGGCGCTCAGGCCGGGGTCGCCGGGCTTAAGACCGCCATACCGGCAGCAGCGCACGGGGTCGCTTTCCAGCCGCGCGGCAAGCAAGAGGGCCTTTGCGCCGAGCTCGCGGTCGTTGCCGGCGCCGTTCTTCACGTCGATCAGCTCAACGTACGCGTCGTCCGGCTTGCCCTCGCTCTCCAGCTTCTGCGCATCCTCGATCGTCGGCTTACCGCCCGGATAGACCGGCTTGGGTCCCTGCTGGCACCCGCTGAACGCAAAGACAGCGAGGAGGAGCACGAGAATGAGCGTTACGAGACGCGATACAGATTTCAAAGACAGTTTCCTCAGATCGAACGCGGGCGCGTCGCCCGCAGTGCGCTGCAGGCTCGCGATACGGCCCTACGGAACCGGATCGTATCCGCCGGTAGTGAACGGGTTGCAGCGGATGATCCTGCGGACCCCCAGCGCGAACCCGGCGACCAGTCCATGTTTTCGGATCGCCTGGACGGCGTACTCGGAACAGGTCGGCTGGTACCTGCACATCGGCGGCCGGAGCGGAGCTGTTTTCTGATAGAGCCGGATACAGCCGATGACGATACGGCCCGGCAGGGCCAGCAGCGCTCGCAGCGGCCGAAATCGATGTGTCGCCGTGGCAGCGGCCGGCTGCGGCACAGACACCTGCGGCCCATTCGGCGACTCGCCCGAGGGACGGTCGGCCCGTTCGGCGGACGGGACGCCATCGGCCCCGGCGGCAGCGTCTTGCGCCGCGGGAGCGCTATCCACCCTGGTCTGCAACGGCTCCATCGGGTTCACCTGCGGCGGGCCGGTCGTTCGATTCACGCAGGAGGCCGCCGCGCCTGAGCAGGTCGTCCACGGCGCGCACCATCTCCGTCCAGGCCGCGGCTTTCGCACCGGACCGCGCGACGAACACCAGGTCCACCGGCACGGCGCGGAGGTCCGAAAGCCTTCGCCGCATCGCCTCCCGCAGCCGCCGCTTGATCCGGTTCCTCACGACCGCGCCGCCGTGCTTCTTGCTCACTACGAAGCCCACGCGTGCGCAATGCGGCGCTGTGCCGCCCGGCCCCCGCAACTGGTGGAGCGCGACGATCGCGTTCGTTGCGGAGCGGCCGCGGGCATAGACGACGCGGAAATCCCGGTTTGCCCGGAGGCGGTAGTCTAATGGGAGCATTGCTGCGCAGCGTCCGCGCGAGGGCCTGCCGCGCGGCATGTCCATGGTACCTTACGGAGGCGTGGCGTGAACGGTTTCCCGGCAAGGCATCGCGCGGCGATTATCACGCGGCAGGCGCCGGCGGTTACTCGGTCGCACTGCATTTCCAGGAGTACCGAAGAGCGGCTGGATTCGCGCCGGACGCAGTCCGCGCGGCCGGGTCCTTACGGAGAAATGGCGCGAATGGTCTCCCTTCGCGCCAGTGCTCTCTACTTGATAAGCTCGTTGCGTCCCTTGAGGCGGCGGCGGCGGAGCACGTTCCGTCCGTCGAGCGTGCTCATTCGCTTGCGAAAGCCGTGAACACGCTTATGACGCCGATTGTGCGGCTGAAATGTTCGTTTCATGGATCGTCAATCACCTTTGGCGGAAAATCTGTCTATTATAGCACACGGGCGGCATAATCCGCGCAGGGTTTCAATCCGTTTCGGCGGACAGGCCGGCTGCCGCGAACTGCGCCGCCAGTCGAGCGGCCAACGCGCGCAGGCCCGGCAGGAGCGATCGCTCGAACCCCGCCTCGGTGACGGCCGTCGGCGCGTCGCGCTGGATCATACGCTCCGCAGGAGAGCAGACGCCGGTGATGAAGAGCTCCGCGCCCTGCTCCTGCGCCGCTCGCAACGCCTCCCCGCTCGCGTCCGTACCGCCGGCAACCGCCGCGAAGCTGTACGCAGGCTCGGCTGTACCATCTACGGCCACCGCGGCCCGTGCGCCCAGCCGCGAAAGGATCGTGCGG
>DATGJU010000468.1:0-3392 GCA_035295045.1 Chthonomonadaceae bacterium | reverse complement strand
GCTGTACATGTTCACGCCCACCCAGTCCGTAGCGTCGTCTCCGGGGTAGTACTCCGTTATGTTCCAGCGCGGCGTCGCGTAGGGGCACCAGACCATCGCCACGTTGGGCGCCCGCTTCCGCATCACGTCGTGTACCAGTCTGAACTTCGCCCGGTAGAGGCCGGGGTTGCCGTGGTAGCGCGTCCACTTGCCGTTCATCTCCGAAGCGAACCGGAGGAAGACGCGCGCGCCCGATTGCTTCAGCTCGTCCGCGAGCCGGCGCAGATAGGCGTCGTCCCGCACCTCGCCGAGCCCCCTGTTCGGCTCCAGGGCGATGTGCACCATCTTGCCCTGCCGCGCCAGCTCCCGCACCCAATCGAGCGGCAGCCGCTTTCCATATCCCATGTAGAAGAAGTACATGGCGTGCAGCTTGCCCGCGACGGCCTCGAACGCCGTCGGGCTTGCGTGCGCCGTCCCCGTCTCATCGCGCACCCGTTCGGTCAGCGTGGCATCGAAATCGATGTAGGCGCCCAGGTAGCATCCGACCGCCGGCTCGTACTTCGCGTGCGTATTGAGCCGCGCCGCCTCCGCCGTCGTCGGCTGGCGAACCAGATACAGCCGCGCCTCCGGCCTGCCAGTCGCGCGGGAGCCCGTCGCCGCAATCAAGGTAAGCAGCAGCAGAGCGACGCAGCGGACCACGGAGCGTAATCCGACTGCTCCCACTGACTCATGCCGCCGGAACGTCCGTGCAGGCGCCGGCCGCCAGGATTCCCAAGCCGCCTGGCGGATCGCAGGCGCAGCGTGCCGCCGGGATGCCGGCACGGGCCACTGGATTTGAGGCGCAGGCGCCGGCCGCCGCACCCGCAAGCGGGTACCCGAACCCCGCGGCTGTGTGGCCTCCGGCCCAGCGCCCGCCTGCGCGGGCGCCAACACGCCCATCGGCCCAGACGTGCGCGAATCACAAAACATGTTGCCCGCGCAGGCGGGCAATGAGCCGAAGGCTACCAAGCCGCGGGGTTCAGCCCGGCGGCAACCCGCGTCGCGCGTCACCCGGCGGCAACCCGCGTCGCGCGTCACCCGGGGGCAACCCGCGTCGCGTATCGCCCGGGGGCCGCCCGAACCGGACAACGCCCGGCGGCAACCCGCGCCGCGCGACATCCTGCGGCAACCGGCGCTGCGCGACATCCCGCGGCAACCCGCGCCGCGCTCGCTGCTCCGCGCCCCCGCACCACCGCACGTATTAGCCCCCCAGGATTGGGGGGTTGGGGGGCGAGACCCGAGGGGGCTTGCGGGGCGAACCCCGAAGGGGCTTGCGGGGCGAGACCCGGGGGGGCTTGCGGGGCGAGGCCCGAGGTGGGTTGAGGGGCGAACCCGGGCGCGAGGGCTCAACGGCCCGCCCACGGATCGTCACCGCCAAGCGACGGGACCGCGCGGCCCTTGCCGCCGTCCAGCGGGTGGTCGAAGAATGCCGGGCCGAAGCCGATCTGTGCAAGGTAGAGCGTCGCGAACGTCGCGTCGTGGCGCAGCGGCGCCGCGGGGCGGAAGAGCAGCGCTCCGTCCGGCGCGATCGCGCTCCATCCGTCCCAAAGGATCGGGTCCGCGCCGCGCTCGGCGAGTTGCGCCGCGGCGGCCGCAAGCGGCGTGGACGCGGCGTCGATGTCGGCGAACCGGTGAACGTCCGCCACTTTGACCGGCGGAAGCAGGCCGGCCAGCGCGATTGCGATCTCCTGCCGCGTAAGGATGCCCTCCGGCGGTCCCGCGGCGCGCAGCCGGTCGATAGCCGAGCGATCGGCCGGCAGGCCCATGTACGCCGACGCACGTACGGACGGAGCGCCGGAGGAGTTCGCCGGGCCGGCCATCCTGGCGGCGCCGGCGAGCGGGAGCGGCTGAGACGCGATGGCGCCGGGCCGCAGGTCCGGCATTCCGCCGCGCGCAGCGCCGCGCCCCGGCATTCTCCCGCGGCTGCTCTCCGACGGCAGCGGCGGCGTCCTGTCGGCCAGCAGGGCCATCCAGCGGACCAGCTCGCCGCGCGTTGTCGGCGCGTCCGGCTTGAACGCGTCGCCCTCGGGCCGGAATCCCCGGGCGGCGAGGTACTCGATGAACCGGTAGTGCGGGTTGTCCGGCTTCACGTCGCTGAAGTCGGTGAGCATAACGTTGGTGTTGCCGTACCGGTTCGCGATGTGCGGCAGCAGATCATCCTGGATCTGCCGGGCCGGGACCTCGCGCGCCCGCAGACCGTACCGGATGCAGTAGCCGGCCGCGATCGCCGCCGCCTGCCCGAACGCGATCCGGACCGGCTCCAGCCGGTAGGTACCGAAGCTGACGTGCGTCGAGGAGACCGCGGTAGTCACGAATACGTTATCAAGCGCCTTCGGTACAATCACTCCCAGCGGTAGCTCGTGTGTCGGCGTGTACTGGTACAGCCACCACTCGCCTTCGCCCATGTCCGGCGTCGTCCAGTCGGTCTTCCGGCGCACCGCGTGCGAGTCCATCGGGTAGTCGCCGAGGCCGACGCTCTCCGGGTGCGTTCGGTCCCGCGTCTTCGTGATGTCCGCCTCGACGGGCGTCTGTTCGCCTACGATGCGCCTGCCCTCGCGCACGTACAGGAGAGGCGGGAAGCCACCACTATCGCGATACTCGTCGTCCGGCAGGCCGATCTGCTTCTGGCCCTGCTCCGTCTGAATGTAGTACAGGTATCCGAGGGCACGATCGCGATACAGCTTGTCGATCCGCGCCCGCTCCGCGTAGCTGCCCTCTGGATACCCATAGTTCACCTCCTGGAGATCGCCGCCCTGCGGATGCTGGTTCAACTCGTACTTGCCGTTCGGCATCTTGCCGGACGTGACGGCCCACGAATCCTTCCAGGCGGGCGTGTGCTCGTAATCCTCCTTGCGGTAGCCGGCCGGCTTCGGGATCGTCCTGTCCGCGCCCGGCCCGTAGTCCTTCACGGTGACCAGGTAGGAGTAGGCCTGGATCCGCCGATCGCCGCGGCCGGTGCTGCCGGGAAGGATCTTGTCGTGCGCCCGGTCGTAGTAGATCACTCCGTTGTGCGGCTCCTGCGTGCTGCGGGGCTCCCGGCCGATCCGGTACGGCGCATGCGCCATGGCCGCTAGGTCGCCGCAGTCCGTCGCGTCGATGAAGACTCGCGCCGAAAGCGTGGCTGTCCGGCCTGTCGGCGCGCCCTGCGCATCGAGCTCCTCCACGCCCACCGAGGCGACGCGCCTGTCCCTCGAGCCATCCGCCATCCGCACGGACGCGAGTCGGGCGCGCCGATACAGCGTCACGTTCGGCGTCTCGTACAGGAGCGACTTCATCGCCTGGTGCGCAATCCGGGGCTCGTACTGCAGGCCGGCCGACGAAACGCCTTCCGTCGCATACAGCGCCTTCACGCGGTCGCGGAAGAGCGTGAGCAG
>DATGJU010000467.1:0-3068 GCA_035295045.1 Chthonomonadaceae bacterium | reverse complement strand
TCCCGATGCCCAAATCCTCTGGTGGGTGCAGCAGGGCGACTACCGTGCTTTTACGCTGCTGTTCGACCGGTACTACCCGTCGATCGAGCGTTACGCGGCGTGCCTTCTGCGGGACCCACGGGCTGCCGGCCGCGCGGCGTCCGCGGCTATGGAAAACGGCTTCCGCGACGCGCGCAGGCCGCGGCAGCCGCGGTGCGGCTATCCAGCCCACCTGTTCCTCCTGTGCCGCCGGGCGGCGTTTCGCGTCGGTAAGCGAAGCGACCTGCCGCGCCGCGCATTCGTGCCCGCGCTATGGCCGTCGGAGCCTGACGCCGTGGAGCGGGATGCGCTCCCGCTCTCGGTCATTCTGAGCCGTGAGCGGGATAAGCAGGTGAGGCGCGCCTACGACGGGCTTTCTGCGGGCGACCGCGAGATCATCCATCTCGCTTTCGAGCCTGTGCTCCGGCGTGAGGACCTTGCAGCAATCCTTAAATGCCCGAGCGAGCGGGCCGTGACCGACCGCCTGCTGCGGGCGCTCAGTCGCCTCGGCGCAGCGGTCCTTCGCTCGCCCGGCGGCGGCGCGGCCCTGCCTGGAGCGCACTATGCCGAGCGATCGGCTTCCAACGGATAGAATCTGGCAGTGGATCGACGAGCAGAAGCGGCCGCCGGAGGGCGGCCCGGCGCCGCTCTATAGCCACGATGCCGAACAGACCTGGGTGCAGGCGGTCGCCGCGGCCCTACGCAGCGGCGCGCGCCATCATTCCGGGGCGCGTGCCGCGCACCGGCGCCTGGTGAGCGCCATCCAGCGGTCATATCGCTCCTCCTATCCGCGCGCCGCCCGTCGCTCCGGCCTGCCCGAGCGCATCTTCCAGGCCGTCGTAGCCTTCGTGCTGATCATCACCGGCCTCGCCGCTACGCTCCTTCTCCTCCGGGCCGCTTTCTAACGTCCGTTCCAACCGGCGGCGCGCAGGTACTGCCGGCCCTGTCTGCGGGCAATGTCCTCGCCATGGGCCGGGGTCGCGAACCCGGCCGGCGCACCGCGCGCACACTCGCGCTACTTGAGTGAGCGCAAATAGGCGACAATATCCTTCAGCTCGGCGTCCTTGAACCGCGATCCGAACGCGGGCATCTGGCCCTTACGGCCCCCTTTGATAGTCTTCACAATCTGGTCGTCCGTCAGCTTTAGCGCGTGCAGGCTCGGCCCATCGCCGCCCTGAGCGGTCGCGCCATGGCAGCCCGCACAGGCATTGATGAACAGACCATGGCCCTTCTCCGGCGATGGCTTCGCCTTCGACGCCGGGCGCTTTGGCGGTTTCGTCTGGCCGAGCAGGGGTTCCGTGCCTGCCGCGGCGAGGGCGAGCAGGCCTGCGCCGAGCGCGCAGAGCAGAGCGCGCGGGGAGCTGCGCCGGGCGCGTTTCCGCGCCCGCGCCGTGTTGCCGGCATAGCGGGTCATGGTTTTCTCCTGTGCGCCGCTGCGGGCGCGGTAACGTAGGTCTGGTTCAGATAGCCTTGAATGGAGCGGAGGTCGTCCGCGCTGGCGCGCATGCCGTGATCGGTCATCCGCCGAAGCAGCGCGGGAACCTCCGCCGCCGATCTGGGCGGCGCGGTATCCACTCTGGACGTGGCGTGACACTGCGCGCAGACACGGTCGAACGTTGCCCGCGCGGCGGTCGTGCCCGACGGAGCGCCGAAAGACGCGGCCGGCGCTCGTGCGGCTTCGTTCTCGCGTTCCGGCGATGCGGACGGCGATTCGTCCGGTGTGATGGCGATCAGATACGCGGCCACGCGTCCCTGCTCACGGACCGTGATCTGGCTGAAGACGGCGGGCTTCGCGGCCATGCGCTGGACGATAGCGACCCATTCCGCTGGAGCGTGAGGCCGCTCCAGCACCGTCTTCAGATCGTGGCATCGGACGCACTTCTGCTGAAGCACCTCCCGGCCGGCGCGCAGGCCGGCGATCGAGGAGAGATCGGCAAGCGACGCTCCGGCGGGAAACTGCGCCTGCGTCAGCCTCTGCGCGACGCGGCTGCGGTTCGCCGCGCCGAAGATCGAGCCGCTCAGGGCCTGTTCGCGGAGCGCGAACGGCGCCGAGACGCCGATCAGAAGCACGGTCGCCGCGAATAGGGCCGTGCCCAGGTAGGGCATCCACTCCTCCAGGTGCCTGAAGAAGCGCATGATCACGATCTTGAGGACCAGGATGACCCCGATGAGCATTCCGAGCACCATGTGGGCGACCGTTCGCGGCGGAAACTCGACCTGGTATTGCCACATGCGCGGCGCCATCTGCGCCATCATCGCGACATATAGGATCGTATATGAGTATCCGATGGCGCGATGGAGCCGCATGAGGGACTTCGGCGCGGCGCTCGTTCGCGTCGCCTTGTCGAACGGGAATCCCCACAGGTAGTACATTAACAGGGTGGCGCAGACGGCCAGGCCGAAGAAGACCAGGCCGAGTGTCGCGCTCGTTACGGTGCTCATCGATAACTCCCCAGTCGTACACGGCCGCCGGCGCCGCCGGAACGGCCCCGGCGTTCCGGCGGCCCTTTGCGCGTGCCGCCGACCGAGAGCGCCGCGCACCGCGATTGGAGTGCCGGCCGGAGCGTTGCACGCGGACAGGGCTCGGATCCGCACTCCTGTCGGCCGCGGTCACGCCTATCCAGACCCGGCCATTCGGCAGTTTATTCCCTCGTCGGAGCGCGCCATCCGAACAACGGCGCCGGCAATCGGCCCCGCTCGGCACGCTGCTGGTGAGCTCGGCGTGTATCGGTTGGCATGCGGGAATAAAGGGGGGTGCCCACAGGTCTCCAATGTGAAGCGCGGCGCAAGACAAATCAACGCCGCCGCGCGCTCTTAAAGGAGGTTGTGGCGATGAAGGACCATTTATGCCCTGGCGGCGACGCGGGGAAGCCGATCGATTACGAGGACTCGCCGGATGGAATAGACCGGCGCGGGTTCCTGGAATGTATGGCCTGGGCCGGCACGGGCCTGGTGTGCGCGATTTCCGGCGGGGTTTTGTCCTCCCGCGCACTGGGAGCGGCTGGCCCGGCGCAGAGCGACCTGACATTCGTGCAGATCAGCGACAGCCA
>DATGJU010000466.1:0-9799 GCA_035295045.1 Chthonomonadaceae bacterium | reverse complement strand
TTCGGCCTCGGCTTTTCGTGGGGCGGCTTCGAGAGTCTGGCGATCCCGATCACGGTCCCTGCTCGCCACGCCGGCCGGCCCGGCGACGAGCCCGTCTGGCTGGTCCGCCTCCACATCGGCCTTGAGGACGTTGAAGACCTCTGGGCGGATCTGGAGGCGGCGTTGAAGTAGGCGGGCTAACCGGCGATGGTGTTGTGCACCTCCCCGACGATCGGCTCGTCGGGGTCGACGCCGGCGGCACGCAGGATCGGTATGAGCGTCGCGCCGAACTTCTCGAACTGCTCCCGCGACTCCCAGATGTCGAAGACCCACACGTCGCCGTCCACGATAACACTGGCATGCGACATGCGGCCCGGCGGGTGGCCCGCGCCGGCCTCCTCGAGTCTGCGAATGACGTCGTCGTAGGCCGCTGCCGTCATACCCTTCGGCTTGAACAGCATTCCCAGCGCCATATCTTCCTCCTTCCATGGCAACCGCGTGATGGTTTTTCCTATTTGCGTGAGGTGGGCCACAACTCCTGCCCGTCAACATGCGCTTGCCTGAAACCGCGCCGGACGGTAGGGCGCGATCTGCCGGTCCGGGATGCCTGTGACGATCTCGTGCGCGAGCAGCCGAGCGAGCAGAGGGCCGATCGTCACGCCGCTATGCGATACCAGGAGGTACGCGCCTTCGATGCCGGGAAGCGGTCCGACGATCGGAAGCTCGTCCGCCGGCATCGGCCGCTCGCAAATGCGCGCTGCGGCGGGTACATCCGGGCCGAGCGCCGGCAGGATCGACCGCGCGCGGGCGGAAAGTCGCTCCGTTCCGTTGGCTAGGGCACGGTCGAGAGAGCTCCGGGCGGCCGCCTGCGCCGCGCCGCTTGCCAAGAGGTCCGTATCGTCCGCGCCGAACAGCAGCCCGCCGTCCGGCGTGGGGCGCGCGTGGAACGCCCCGACCGTCGCCGGATAGCACACGCGGTGCAGCCGCGCCGTCTCGTGGACCGGGCCGACTTCGACCAGGAGTCCCGGCCGCCGAGTGAGAAAGTGAGGCGCGCGATACCCTGGAATCAGGCCGGCGATGCGAGCGCTCTGGGCTCCGGCGCATATCACGACGATACGCGTCGATACGCGGCCAGCAGTTGTCTCGACGCTGGAGATCGCGCCTCTGTGGTCGAGAGAGAAGCCCGTGGCCTGAGTGTATTCGGCGATTTCCGCGTTTCGCGCCCGCGCGTCCTCCGCCATGAGCCGCATGAGCATGCGCGTGTCGGACCACCCCTCCGACGCCGCGAACATTCCGATGGCGTCCTCCGCGAACTGCACGTTCGGCTCCAGGACTTCCATCTCGCCGCGGCTAAGCCAGAAGACAGGGTATTCCAACGCCTGCAGCGCCTCGAAGCGGCTGACAAGCGAGCCCATCTCCGTGGCGTGCGACCGGCGCGCCCACGCCAGGCTGCCGCCCCCGTGCCAGCCCGTACGGAACGCATCCCAGACCGTGGCCATTTCGTGGTGCACGCGGCAGCCATCGGCGTTCAGGCGATGGTATCCCGGATCGTCCCATTTAGACGAGGCGTTCACCCACGCGAATCCGCCGGCGGTCGCCGCCGCCCCGCAGCGATTTGCCTCAACGAGCAGCACGCGCGACATCCGGTGGCTAAGCTCGCGCGCGAGCGCCATGCCGGTCACGCCGCCCCCGATGATCACTGCGTCCGCCAGTTCCAGCATAGTCACCGCCCGATCGTGTGTTCAATTCCAATTGCCTGGCGAACGTTTCAGGTGGGCACAAGCCGCCACCCCTACGGGATCGTGCCCAGCGGATCCGAGCCGGGATGCAGGATGTGTGATTGGGGACCGTCGCCCACCCTACGGCGGCGGAGCAGGCCGGATGTGAGGTGAGGACGAGCTCGCGGTATACGGCACGGCCGTGCGTACAATTACCGTATTCTGGCGAGGGCCGGTCGTCCTGCCTATTCGGCCGAAATTGCGGTATTCCCTATATTCGGGTTTAATATCGGCGGGCGCGGAGGGCCGCCGCGCGGGCGGGTGGTGCGCGAATGGGTCGGGCGCAGTCGGCGTAGCGCAGGAGGATACAATGAAGCAGCCGTGGACCGGCATAGGGGCGCTCTTCGCGCTGGCCGCCGTGGTGTTCGGCGCATTCGGGGCGCATAGCCTGACCGGTCGGATAGCCCCGGAGCACGTGGAGGTGTTCAAGACCGGGGCCTACTATCAGATGGTCCACGCGCTTGCGCTTGTGCTGATCGGCTATCGGATCGAGCAGCGGCCGGCCGCGCTGCCGTTGACAGTCGCGGCGTGGCTGCTCGCCGCGGGAATCGTGTTGTTCTCAGGCAGTCTCTACGTTCTATCTCTCACGTGGGTGGGCGCCTGGGGATTGGTCACGCCTATCGGAGGAGTGGCGTTCATCGCCGGCTGGGCCGCGTTTGCCATCGCGGAAATCGGCGGCGGCAGGGCGAGCGGCCAATCCCGGTAATCTGCAAATATCCATCTTTCGGGAGGGAGGAAAAGGTACGCCAAGGGCGAATGTGGAGCGCGAATACGCAACGCAATTGGACCCTGCCCACGCCGGCAGCCGCCTCGCAGCGCAGGAGACAATCCATGCCCTTCGAACTCGACCTGAACGATCCCCACATTCGCCAATATGCCAGGGACGGCTACGTACTCTTTCAGAACGTTCTCGATGCAGAGCTGATCGCCGAGGCCGCCGCGCACGTCGATTGGCTGCAGAAGCGCCACCCGGAGTTGCGGCCGGAAAACCTCGGCCACACTCTGATGACGAACGACGCCTTCTGGGTGCGCCTGGTGAGCGACGACCGGCTCCTGGACATCGCGCAAAAGTTCATTGGGCCCAACATCGCCCTGTTCGCCTCGCATTATATCAGTAAGCCGCCTTACGACGGCCAGCCGGTGCTCTGGCACCAGGACGGAAGCTACTGGCCGCTAGAGCCGATGGAGGTCGTGACGCTCTGGCTCGCAGTCGACGACAGCCTTCCGGAAAACGGCTGCATGCGCGTGATACCGGGGACGCAGCACGCCGCTCTCCAGGAGATGAAGCGCCGAACCGACGTGGCGAGCGTGCTCGGCTCCGGCATGGACGAGAGCGCGGTCGACGAGACAAAGGCAGTGGACTGCGTCCTCAAGGCGGGCGGCGTTTCAGTCCACCATCCGAACTTGATCCACGGCTCCAACGCCAACCGGTCCCCGCGCCGCCGGTGCGGCCTCACGATCCGGTACATCCCAACCACGACCCGGATCCTGCTGCGCGGCCGAAACGACGTGACGGCGGGCCGATTTCCGAGCGCCTTCCTACTTCGAGGCGAGACGGCGCCGGGCGTGAACGACTACAATCCGCGGCCGGCGTACGCCCCGGAGACCAGCATGCCGTTCCGCGGATGCGATGCCTGGACATGAAATCGACCGGCTGGACGTGACGGTCGACGCGGTGATCGTCGCGGACGCGCAGGCGGCCGACGATCCGGGCCGCGAGCTGAACCGGCTGGACGTACTCCGCGGCCTGCGCCTCTCCGTTTGGGATGGGGCGTTCGCGACCGTCCATGCGTCGCTGACCACCGGCGCCTTCCTGACCGGATTCGCGCTCTGGCTCGGCGCCAACGACCTCGCGCTCGGGCTCCTGACCGCGATACCGACGCTCGCCGGGCTGGTGCAGATCGTCGCCTCCTACTTCGGGAAGAGCCTGGGCTCGCGGCGCGCGTTCGTCGGCTGGTTCGCGCTGATATCGCGTACGCTCTGGCTCCCCATTCTCGCCGCACCTATGTTTCTGCCGCCTGGCGCCGCGCTGCCCCTCTTCCTCGTGCTGTTCGCCGTCTCGTTCGCGCTCATGAACGCTACCGTTCCGGCGTGGACCTCCTGGATGTCCGACCTCGTGCCGGAGGACCACCGCGGCCGGTACTTCGCGCGACGGAACATGGTGGCCGGCGTCGCCGGCATGGCGATCGGGCTGCCGGCTGCCTGGTTCCTCGACCTTGCAACGCGACGCCACCACTGGGAGAGCGCCGGATTTGGCGTGCTGTTCGCCGTTGGAGCGGCCGGCGGAATCGCCTCGTTCATCGCAGTGATGCGGCAGCCGGAGCCGAAGCCGAAATCCGCTCCCGCTGGGGGCAGCCGAGGGCTCCGGGGCATCCTGGAGTTCTATGCCGCGCCGTTCGCGGACCGCAATTTTCGCAGCCTGCTGGCATTCAATACCATCTTCGTCTCCGGCCAGTTCTTCGCGGCGCCCTTCTTCACGGTCTACGCGCTCCGCATTCTCCACCTTAACTATCTGTGGCTGCAGGTCTTCGCCATGCTTACCGGCATCGCAAGTCTCGGCTCGATGGCGGCCTGGGGCTTCCTCGCCGACAAGTTCGGCAACAAGCCAATTCTCGGCATCGGCGTCGTCGGCGTGTTCTTCCTGCCCATCCTCTGGATTCTCTCCACGCCTGGCAACCCGCCGCTGATGCTCTCCATCGTCGCAATCAACAGCCTCGCGGGCGGACTGTTCTGGGCCGGCGTAAACCTCAACCAGTTCAATCTGCTCATCCGGCTGAGCCCGCCGGAGCGGACCGGCGTCTACGTCGCGACTCTGGCCGCAGTCACCGGAATCACAGGCGGACTCGCGCCGCTTGTCGGCGGCATCGTGATGCACGGACTGGAGGGTTGGCACGCGCACCTGCTCGGATTCGCAGTCGGCAACTTCCAGGTAACTTTCGCGATTGCTGCGCTCCTGCGGGTCGTCGCGTTGATATTCCTCGGGCCGCTCCGCGACGCCGACTCGACGCCGGCTCGCGACGTGCTGGACCAGCTCTCGAAGACTCGCCCTACCGCCTGGCGAGATATCCAGCGGCTGCGGGGCGCGCAGGACGAGGAGACCCGCCTTCGCGCCACCAGCTCGCTCGCCACGTCGCGCACGCGCCTGGCTGTCGCCGAGCTGGTGGCCGCGCTGTCGGATCCGAGTCTGGCGGTCCGCGAAGAGGCGGCGCACGCGCTCGGCGTCATCGGCGACCCCGCGGTTGTGCCGGCTCTGATCACGGCGCTGCGCGATCCGACAACCGGCCTCGCGGGCGAGGCGGCGCAGGCGCTTGGAAGAATTGGCGATCGCCAGGCCACGCCGGCCCTTGCAGCCGTTCTCGCGGACAGATCCGGCCCCTACTCGCTTGAGGATCGCATCCGGGCCGTACGGGCGCTCGGCGCGCTTGGCGGCGGGGACGCCGTCGACGCCCTGCTGCGGGAGCTGACGACTGCCGCGTCCGCCGAATCGGAGAGCTCGCGCCCGGAGGAGGAGCAGGAGGCGATGGTGCGGGCGCTCGGCCACATCGGGAACACGAAGGCCGCGCCGGCATTGGCGGACCTGCTGCAGCGCCCGGAAGTCGCGCGGCCGCTCCGGCTGGCGCTCGTCCGCGCGCTCGGCGAGCTGGAGCATCCCATCGCCGTGACCGCCCTGCGCGGCGTCCTGCCGACGGCGTCCCAGGACGGCGTGCTCTTCCCGCTGCTGGCCGATGCGCTCGCGCGCCACGGCGACCGGGAGTCGGTAGGCGCGCTGCTGCAGGGGATCGCGGCGCAGGACTCCCCGGTCGGCCGGCGGCAGGCCGCGAGCGCCGTCGGTACGCTTCTTGGCGAGGGGGATGCGCTCTACGCGCTGCTCTCGCAGGAGGCGTTCGGGAGGGATGCCGCCATTGCGCGCCTGGCGGAGGAGATCCAGAGGTCGCTGCGGGGCGGCACGGGCGCCGGTGGACTCTCCGAGGCGCTGAACGCCTACCTGAGCGAGCAGTACGGCCGGTGCTGCGCGCTCCTCGCGTCGGCCGGCACGGGCGTGCAGGCGCGAACGACGCCGCCGCGCTCGGAGACCGCGGTTGCCTGCAGCGCCGCGCTCGGGCAGGCCGCGGCGCAGGCGGCCGCCGACGTTCCCCTGGAGCTGGCCCTTATCGCGTGGTGCGCCCTGCGTGGAGCGGTAACGTAACAGCGCAGTGCAGTGCCCGGCCGCGTATCATGCGGCGGCCACGGACCTTAGACGCGAGGCCTACACGAGATCTGCGATGCTCGGGGCCTTTACGCGCGCCAGCAGCCGGTCCGGGTCGACGGGCTCCAGGAAGGCGCTCAGCGGCGGCTCGAATAGCACGGCGAGGAGCGGAGCGGCGGCCTCCTTCGGCAAGGGGGCCAGCCGGTCCAAGTAGGTCTCGCTCACCTCCAACAGCCGGGCATAGCTGTAGAACGTGATTCCCCATGCGACCCGCATCGACAGGTCGGTATATATGACGATCTGGTCGTTGAGCGGAATCGTCCTGGCGAAGCTCTCGTCGAATGTCGCGAACGTGACTTCGAGCGCGTCCTCCTCGTCGTCGTAGAGCATCTCGAACGCCGGCATGCTGCGCCTTTCATCCGACCGGGTGGTCAGGTGGTCAGGTGGTCAGGGGATCCGACACTGGGCGGCTACGCCTACTGAATACCTGAACGCCTGAACACCTGGATACCTGTCCCTGTTCACCGGTAGTGTAACACACGCCCTGCCGGCAGTCAAATCGCACGGCCGGCGCCCGGTGGCCTTGAGGCGCCTGGGCAATCGCGCTATAATGCAGTGCTTCCTGCAACCGCCGGAGTCGTCTCGCAATAGGAATACGCAATCATTGGGAATTCTGGAGAGTCTCAGTACATCGCAGCGCGAGGCCGTGCTGCACGACGATGGGCCCGCCGCCGTGTTCGCGGGGCCGGGCAGCGGCAAGACGCGCGTCGTCACGCTCCGCGCGGCGCGCATGGCGGAGCAGGGTCGCCGGCTGCTCGTCACCACGTTCACAAACGACGCGACGGCCGAGATGCGCACGCGCCTGGCCGGTCTGCTGACGAAGGAGCGGCTGGAGAGCGTAACGGTTTCGACGATGCACGCGCTGTGCCTGCAGATACTCCGCAGCTCCGGCGCGAAGTTCGCGCTTCTCACCGACGAGTTCCAGCGCCGCAGCGTCGCCGAATCGGCCCATGCCGGCCGGCTTGAGGGCGGCGTGGGGGGCTTCCTGTCGCGGCAGTCCTATCTGAAAAACACGGGCGCCACCGCCGCGCGCTACCGGCACGACGGCTCTACCGAGGATATCGAGTTCGCAGGCGTCTGGCGACGGTTCGAGAAGGCGAAGACCGAGAAGGGCTTGCGCGAGTTCGACGATCTCATTCTCGACGTCGCGGAGATGTTTCGACGGGACGAGGCGCTGAGAGCATCGGCGGCGTGCCGCTTTACGCACGTCATTGTGGACGAGTGTCAGGACATGAACCTGCCGCAGTTCGCCGTGGTGTTCGCCCTTGGCCAGGACCATAAGAACGTGATGCTCGTCGGCGACCCGGACCAGTCGCTCTACGGCTTTCGCGGCTCCGACCGCGAGACCTTCCACGCATTCGCCGACAATCCGCGCACGCGCGTGTTCGAGCTGGGCGAGAACTACAGGAGCACGCGGTCGATCCTGCGGTTCGCGGATACGCTCATACGGCAGGACGCGGACCGGCGCGCGCTCTCCGTGGCTCCGGTTCGTGAGGACGGCGACGCCGTCACCTGGAATCGGTACCCGGACCCGGACTTCGAGGCGCTCGCCGTCGCCGAAACGATACTTCGCCTCCGCTCGGAGGGGCTGGCCTACCGTGACGTAGGCGTGCTGTACCGCACCAACGCGCAGAGCGAGGCCTTCGAGCGCCACTTCGCCGCTCTGGAAATCCCCTACTCCATCCGCGAGGACGGCGACTTCTATGCGCGCAAGGAGGTGCAGGGCCTGCTGTGCTACCTGCAGTTCTTCGCGGCGGCGCACGAGGCCGCGCGGTGCGGCTCGCACGCGTCCGTCATGGCGAGCCGCGCCGCGCCCGTCGGTCGGCCAGCGACGGCGCCGACCGAAGCGCACGCCAGATCATCCGCACCGCATGGGGCGCAGCTCGATCCCTCGTATCCGGACGAGTGGCTGCTGGCACTGTTGAATGTCCCGAACCGCAAGCTCCCCCGCTCGCTCGGCGCGCTGCTGCAGAATCACGCGGAGATCCGCGGCCGGCGCATCTGGGACATCCTGGCGGAGTTCCATCCGCCGGACCTGCGCTCCCACCAGGGCCTTCGCCGGATGGGTCAGGAGCTGCGCCAGATCGACGAGCGGCTGCCGCGCGTCGAGACGGCCGGCGAGCTGATACGAATCGTCCGCGCGGCGACCGACTTCGACGGCTGGCTGCGCCGCGACGCCGAAGACGCGAAGGACGACGATAGAATCCAGAACCTGCAGCGCATGCAGGCCGCCGCCGCCCACTACCCGACCGCGGGAGAGTACCTGGCGGCGGTTCAGCGCGTGCGCGACGAAGCGTCCAGGCGCAAGGCCGAGCGGGCCAAGCTGCGGCGCGAGCGTGACCAGGTCACGCTCTCGACGGGCCATTCGGCGAAGGGGCTGGAGTGGCGCGTGGTGTTTGCCGTCGGCTGGTCCGAGAGCATCCTGCCGCACCGCAAAGCGGAGGAGCTGGCGGAGGAGCTGCGGATCGCCTACGTCATGGCGACGCGCGCTCGCGACCTCCTGTTCATCTCGACCGTCGATAGCTGGAACGATTCCGCCGTTGGCCCGTCTCGCTTCCTGTCCGGCAACGCGCTGCCGCCAGTGGATGCGCATGCCGCCGGCGGCGCGCCCCGCCTGGCCGCAGAACAGACGCCGGAGCCGGACCTCGGGGGCCTGTTCCTGGCCTGAATCCGGCAACCCTCCGGTTCCCGACTGCCGCTTGCCGGCCGAGGCGAGGCCATCGGCGCGGCCCGCGGTCCAGCAGGTCAGGCGTCGACGCGACGTACTCATCGCGCAAACCAGGTCGGCGGCTTTTCGCGGCGCGAACCGCTGCCGGGCGCCCGGCAACGATGGTTGGGTTGTGAGGCACCGGTCATGAGAACCACGAAAACGCGGCGAACCGGGAGGTCGAAGCCGGCCCGGCCGGCGCCTACGCCGACGCGTCCGGAGCACCAGTTCCCCGAGCCGTATTCGCGGCTGTTGGCACTTGGCCGCGGTGACTATGCCGACGAATATGAACGGCTCGCGTCGCGGCTGCGTGCCGACGCGCCGGACCAGGCCGCGGCCAACCTTGTCGCCGTGGTCCTCGACGAACGGTTCTACGAATACGAGGACCGTTCAACGCCGGACGGTGACGCGCGCACCTGGACGCCGCTTCATGCGCTGCGCGTGCTTGGCCGGATGGGCGCGGTGGCGCATGCCGGCATCGAGCCGCTCCTGGCGCTTCTCGATGTGGAGGACGACTACCTCCGCGAGGATCTGCCGTTTTACTACGCCGCGGTAGGCGGGCCGGCGATCGAAGCCCTCGTCCGTGTCCTCGTCGATTCTAGCCGGCCCCTGCTGGCGCGCGCAACTGCCGCGGAGAGCCTCTCTGAAATCGGGCAGCAGTGGCCCGATCTGCGGGATGAGGTTGTCGGCTTGCTTACGGACACGCTCGTCGCGGAACGGACGGACGACGAGGTCAACAGCTGTATCGTCGAGGCGCTGATGGACGTGGGCGCGCGCGAATCGATGCCGGAGATCGAGGCCGCGTTTAGGGAGGGCCGGGTGGACGAGTCGATCGTTGACCTGGACTACGTACTCGAGCATCTGGGACTGCCACCCGTGGCCGCGCTGCCGAACGATCGGCGCCAACCGGCCGCAGATCCCAGTGGCGGAAGTCAGCGGGCAGTTACCGGCAGCGCCGCGGGAGTTTCCGCCGACTCCGATCGGTCCGATTCGGAATGGAGCGAGCCGTATGTTGCGCCCGTCCGGCCCGGCCGAAACGATCCGTGCCCTTGCGGCAGCGGAAAGAAGTTCAAGAAATGCTGCGGGGCG
>DATGJU010000465.1:0-3385 GCA_035295045.1 Chthonomonadaceae bacterium | reverse complement strand
AAGAAGGGCCAGTTTCTGGCGCCCTGGGACATGAAGAACGTCGTTCGCAAAGTGGAAGAGGCCGGCAATCGGAGGCTCATGCTCACGGAGCGCGGCGTTTCGTTCGGGTACAACACGCTCGTCGTGGACATGACAAGCCTGCCGCAGCTCCGCGCTCTTGGCTACCCTGTGGTATTTGACGCGACGCACAGCGTCCAGCAACCTGGCGCAGGAGCCGGCGGCACGGCATCCGGCGGACGCCGTGAGTTCATACCGTGCCTCACCCGCGCGGCGGTTGCGGTGGGCGTCGATGCGCTCTTTCTCGAAGTACATCCGGAGCCTGAAAGGGGCCTTTCGGATGCCGCGACTATGCTGCCTCTCGCGCAGCTTGGCACTCTGTTGCAGCATGCGGTGGCAATATCAAATAGCTTGGAGCACGAATGAAAACGGCGCTGATAACGGGCGTAACCGGGCAGGACGGCTCGTACCTCGCGGAACTGCTGCTCGGCAAGGGATACAATGTGGTGGGAGTGGTCCGGCGCGCCAGCACTGAGAACTTCGAACGAATCGCCGCAATCCGCGACCAGATCACCCTCGTCCAGGCCGATCTTCTGGACCAGCACTCGCTGATCGAGGCAATCAAGAACGCGGAGCCGGACGAGGTATACAACCTTGCGGCCATGTCGTTCGTTCCGACGAGCTGGAACCAGCCCGTGCTGACCGGCGAGTTTACGGCGCTGGGCGTAACCCGCATGTTAGAGGCGGTCCGCTGCGTGGACAGCAGGATCCGGTTCTACCAGGCAAGCTCGAGCGAGATGTTCGGCAAGGTCCGCGAGACACCGCAAACCGAAGAGACGCCATTCTACCCGCGCAGCCCTTATGGGGTTGCAAAGGTGTATGGCCACTACATCACGGTAAATTACCGCGAGAGCTTCAACCTGTTCGCGGTATCCGGCATCCTGTTCAATCACGAGAGCCCGCGTCGCGGCCTCGAGTTCGTCACGCGAAAGGTCACTAACGCCGTCGCCCGAATAAAGTGCGGCCTCGCGACCGAGCTGCGGATGGGCAATCTGGACTCGCGGAGGGACTGGGGATTCGCCGGCGATTACGTCGAGGCGATGTGGCGCATGCTGCAGCAGGACGAGCCCGACGATTATGTGGTCGCTACCGGCGAGACGCGCACCGTACGCGAGCTGGTCGAGCTGGCCTTTGCCCATGTCGGGCTGGAATGGCACAAGTACGTCGTCCAGGACCCGGCCTTTTACCGGCCCGCCGAGGTGGACCTGCTAGTGGGCGATCCGTCCAAGGCGAAGGCGGAGCTCGGCTGGACACCAAACGTAACGTTCGCAGGACTGGTGCGGATGATGGTGGATGCCGACATGGCGCGGTGCGAAAAGCTGCGAGCCGGAAGTTAGGCCGAGAGGACGATCAGCCTGTGACCTCTCGTCGTGTTTTGATTACGGGCGCCAACGGCTTCGTCGGCCGACATCTCATCGCGCACCTGCTGGCGCGAGCCAACGAAGACTATTCCGTCACCGCCGCAGTCCGGCCGGAGGAACTGGAGCACCTCTGCATCCAGTCGCCGTGGGCGGGATGGACCGGCTGTGCCGATTCGCGGATCAACGTCGTTCCATTCGAGCTGTGCAACGCCGCGCAGGTCGGCGCGGCGGTTCGCGCCGCTGAGCCGGACTGGATCGTACATCTAGCTGCTCGGTCTTCCGGCGCCGCCGCGGACCGTGAGGCGGTGATGGCCGTGAACGTCGACGGGACGCGCAACGTCCTGGAGGCGGCATCGGATATTCGGCCATATCCGCGGACGCTGATAATCAGCACGGGATACGTCTACGGCAGCACGGACCCGGCGCGGCCGGCGCGGGAGGACGACCCGATCGGTCCGCTCTGGCGCTTCGGCCCTTATGCCGACAGCAAGATCGAGATGGAGTCGGTCGCGCGTGCCTACCGGGCATTCGCCATAATCGCGCGGCCGTTCGCGCACACGGGACCGGGCCAGCCGCCGGCGTTCGCGGTCCCGGCGTTTGCCCGACAGCTCGCGCGGATCGAAGCCGGCCTGCAGCCGCCCGTGCTCCGCGTCGGCAACCTTGCCGCGAAGCGGGACATGCTGGACGCGCGCGACGTCGTTCGAGCCTATGAGCGGATCCTCCATCTGGGCGAGCCCGGGGACACGTACAACGTGGCTCGGGGCGCTCCGGCGGCGGTCGGCGACGTGCTGGACGAGTTGCGAAGCCTCTGCCACGTGGAGACCGAGGTCCAGGTCGATCCTGAGCGCCTGAGGCCTGCGGACATCGCCTGCTCGTCGGGCGACCCGCTCAAGCTCTGGACGGCCACTGGCTGGTCGCCGCGCATTGCACCGGGCGAGACATTGAGGGACACGCTTGACTATTGGCGCGCTGTCGAGGCTCCGGGGACCGAACAAGAATGTGCTGGACCGAGTTCGCGGTAGAGACGCTTGGTGTTGAGGCGGACGCCATCCGACGGGCGGCCAGTCGTCTCGACGCGTCTTTTGAGACCGCGCTCAAACTGCTGAACGAGTGCGCCGGCAAGGTGATCGCAACGGGGGTAGGGAAGTCCGGCATGGCCGCGCGCAAGATCGCCGCTACGCTGACATCGACGGGATGCCCGGCCGTTTTCCTTCACCCTTCCGAAGCGATGCACGGCGACCTGGGTATCGTGGCGCCGAGCGACGTAGTCATCGCGCTGTCCAATAGCGGCGAGAGCGAGGAGCTGCTCGGCATCCTGCCCTCATTGCTCGCTCGCGGCGTCGCCATCATCGCCGTCGTCGGCAACCTGACCTCTACGCTGGCGCAGAAATCGGCCGTGGTCCTGGACGCCTCCGTGGAGCGGGAGGCGTGCCCGCTGAACCTGGCGCCGACGACGAGCGTGATCGTCGCGCTCGCGCTGGGAGATGCGCTTGCGATGACGCTTCAGAAGCTGCGCGGATTCCGCGAGGAGGACTACGCGCTGAACCACCCCGGGGGCCGGCTCGGTCGGCGGCTGACGCTCCGCGTGCGAGACGTGATGCGATGCGGCGAGCGTGACATGCCGGTGGTCGCTCCCGATTTGCGGATGAACGGCGTCATGCGCGAGATCACCGAGAAGTGCCTCGGGGCGACATGCGTGGCGGACGCTTCGATGAGGATGGTAGGCCTGATCACCGATCACGATCTGCGCAAGGCGCTCGAGCGGCACGGACCGGCGGCGCTCGCCCTAACCGCGGCGGACGTGATGAACAGCTCCCCGGCGATCGTGCTCGGGCCGGACCAGTTGGCGTATGAGGCGCTTCGGCGCATGGAGGAGAGGGAGCGGCCGGTGTCCGTCGCTCCTGTGGCGGACGACGAGGGCCGGTGCGTAGGGATGCTGAGGGTTCACGACCTGGTGCGAGCGGGGC
>DATGJU010000464.1:0-3786 GCA_035295045.1 Chthonomonadaceae bacterium | reverse complement strand
TCTCGGATTCCGGGCAGTACCCTAACTGGCGGTAGACCTTCGGATTGGCGAACGGCGCCATTCCGAGCACGCCCAGCGCCCCGGTGCTCGGCCGTATCTGGCCCGTGATCAGCTTCATCATAGTCGACTTGCCCGCGCCGTTGGGTCCCAAAAGCGCGGTGATCCCGGGACCGAAGACACAGGACACGTCGTTCAAGCCGACTACCTGCCCATACCAGCGCGATACCCGCTCGAGCACAATCATCCGCTGCTTCTCCGTCAAGAATTCCCGATGCGGTCAGCCCCGGACTACCTCAACGGCGCGGATTTTGATCCACGCGGCTGCCAGGCTCCCTATTACGAGCACGCCGGCCATCGTCAATAGCGGCCAGAGCTTCGGAATGTCCACCGTCTCCTGCGGCGCGAATCGGCTCAGCCTGATGATCGGAACCACGACGTGCAGGACGTTCTGGTCGATGCCGATGATGAGGCCGCGCAGGGACAGGTGCTGGATCACATTCTGGATCTCCGGCTTGTCCTTGTAGAGGATGCCGCCGCAGATCGAAGCGAGAACGCCGCCGAGAATGTAGACGCTCGTGTAGATGGCCGAGACGATCCGGGCCGACTTGGACCAGGCCGAAATCCCGACGATAAGGCTGGCGTGGATGACCGCCGGGACGGTCACGGCGATGAGCAGTCGCGGCCCCAGCCACGGCTCCGTCTTCAGGAAGCCGTCGTCACGATAGCTGATGAGCGCGAACAGGTAGAGCAGCGCCGTGGGCACCAGCGCGACCGAGAGCAGCGTCAGGAAGATGCTCATCCATTTGCCGAGGATATAGTCGATCCTGCCAATCGGCTTAGAGAGATAGACCAGCAGCGCGTTCGCGCGGTTGTCAGCGGAGATGCAGCCGGCGCCGGCGGTCAGCGCGATCACCAGCAGGAACAGCGAGTTGGTATCACCGCACAACACCGACCAGAACTGAAGCGCGAATCGCTGGCCCTCCGGCTCGTCGACGAAGGTCTGTTGTGGCGCGCCGAGTTGCGTGCGCAGGAACATGAGGAACCCCGCGAGCAGGAACCGGAACAGCGGCAGCAGCGCGATGAGGTAGAACCACCACTGACCCCACGTGAGCTGCAGTCCGGCCTTCGCCACGATCCACCAGCGGACGAAGCGAGGCTTCAGCGGCCCGTCGTAGTTACGGTAGCTCAGGTCGGAGATGCGAGATTGCTCGTCCGGCCGCACCTGCGCTTCCGGCAGCGGCGGCACTCTCACGTCGCTCATGGCCAATCCTTTGTGGCAGTCATTGTTAGTCTTGGCAAGGGCTTATAGGGCCTATAGGTCTTATGGGTCTTATTGGACCCGCCGGACGGGCCCAACGGCACGCACTCGGCCGTTCAGTCTACGGCGGCCAGGAACACATCTTCCAGACTGCGGATGGCCGGCTTGAATCCGCGGAGCTGCGTGGCGGACTCCAGCGCCGCCTCCATGATCTGGCGGCCGGGATCCGCGCACCCGTCCGGAATGCGCACGCGGTAGCGGGCGCCCTCTTGATCCGCGATGGCGATCCCGCGCCGCTCCAGCGCAGCCACGAACGCCGCGGACGGGTAGCGCGTCTCGACTTCGAGCTGCGTGCCCGCCGTCGAGCGGAGCGCCGCGATGCTGCCCTGCGTCGCGAGCTGGCCCTGCCGCATTACGATTACGGAGTCGCAGGTGCGCTCTATGTCCGGCAGGAGGTGCGACGAGACGACGACGTCGATCCCTTTGCCATGCGAGACGCTCCGGATCAGCTCCAGCATGTCGTCGCGGCCCTGCGGGTCCAGGCCGTTCGTCGGCTCGTCGAGTAGAAGCAGCTTCGGGCCGTGCACCAGGGCCTGCGCGAGCTTGATCCGCTGCTTCATGCCGGTGGAGTAGGTCTCGACCTTGCGGTAGCGCGCCTCGCCAAGGCCGCAGTAGTCCAGCGTCTCGTGCGCGCGGCGCATCGCCTGGCTGGAGGGCATTCCGGCAAGCTCGCCGGCGAACGCGACGAAGGTGACGGCGTTCATGCCCGGAATGTGGCAATCGATCTCCGGCATCAGGCCGACGCGCTGGCGGATGGCGCTCCCCTGAGTTGCGATGTCCATGCCGAGCACGGCGCCGCCGCCCAGGGCCGGTTTCATAAAGCCGAGGATGGTCTTAATAAGCGTGGACTTGCCGGCTCCGTTCGGCCCGAGAAGGCCGGTACAGCCCTCCGGGACTTCGACGGTGAGATCGTTGACTGCGGTCTTGCGTCCGTACCGGACGGTGAGGCCGGTTAGCGTTGCGACGGGCATGCGTGTCCTTGGTCAAGGTCGTTGGTGCTGGCGATGCGGCCGCGCGATCACGACGAGGTGAGCGGGAGTGTCCGATTCCACTACGCGCGCCCGGCCGCCTGGTTTCACGAAGAGAGATTATCACACAAAGTCGCAAAGCCGCAAAGCGATGCCGCCCGATCAATCACAATGCACGACGAATCCGTCCGCGCCACCGCAGCCAACGACCTCGTTCCTGGACACTCCCCGAACATCCTCCGCCGCCCCAGGGCTCCAGAATCTTTGCGTCTTCGTGCCTTTGTGTGGAAAAAACCATCCCCCGGCGAACTTCGCCTATCCCGCGTGAAAGGGCGACGTGATGGCCGCGGGAAGCGCGGGCGTGGCGCCGGGACGCGTGCAGACGTAGGTCGCGACGGCCTGGGCGCGGCGATGGACCGTGTCCAGATCCCACCCCGCCTGCAGCCCCAGCGCGAGCGCGGCCGTAAAGGCGTCGCCGGCGCCGATCGTGTCCGCGATCTCGACCGCATCGCCCGGAAGGTCCGACACCTGGCCTTTCGCAAAGAGCAGGCTGCCCGCCGCGCCGCGCGTAAGCGCAACCAGGTTGAGATCGTATCGGGCGGCGAGCTCGCTCAGCGCCGTCGGGCAGTCGTCGCGGATGCCAAGCAGTTCCGCGATGATCGGCAGCTCGACGTCGTTGACCTTTAAGATGGTCGCGATATCGAGAGATCGCTCGATAACCGCGCGCGAATAGTAGCGCTGCCGCAGATTTACGTCGAAGATGCGCAGCGATCCGGGCGGGGTCGCCTCCGCGATCCGCTGGACGGCGTCGCGGGCATCAACCGCGCGCTGGCCGAGTGTCCCGAAGCAGACGGCGTCGGCGCGGGCCGCCAGCGACAGGGCCGCTTCCGTCGCCTCAAGCCGATCCCATGCGACATCTTCGTGAATCGAGAAGCGGTGATCGCCGCCCGGCAGCATCTCGACCGAGACGGTTCCGGTCGGCGCCTCCGAATCGATCTGGATACACTCCGTCGGCAGGCCGAGGGCGCCAAGGCGATCCAGCACTTCCCGGCCGAGCGCATCGATCCCGACCCGTGAGATCGGCCAGGCCAGCGCGCCCAGCGCGTGGGCGTGATAGGCGAAGTTGGCAGGCGCGCCGCCGAGCTGTCTGCCGGCCGGCAGCAGGTCCCACAGCAGCTCGCCCAGCCCGATCACCGTCCAGCGTCCGATGGCGGCGGCCTCCCATTACGCGTTCGCTACATTATAGCATTCGCGACGACCGGACAGGTCCGTTCCGGCTCGGACGCCCTCGCGTCGGGCTCGCCGCGCTTGCGGTGCGCCCGATGTCGAGAGTAGAATAGAGCGTGCCCGCGGAATGACGCGACTCCGCCGCAGCGCCGATATCTGCCGGAAGCGCCGGCCACGCCCCGACCGGCTGCCCGATGCGCGCATCCGGCGATCTGACAGCCAGCGCGGCGGGCGAGCGGATGCGGACGGACCGTTGGGCGAGCGCCACACAAA
>DATGJU010000463.1:0-7023 GCA_035295045.1 Chthonomonadaceae bacterium | reverse complement strand
CAGCCTTTGCGCGGAGGACATCCCTGGCGAGGCGCGCCACCGCCATCCGGCTCGACCAGCCGCCGGAAGCGTCCCAATAGCCTTCTGGCGTGACGACCGCCCAGTCGAAATCCGCGCCGTCCGCGCTGGAGGGCCAGAACGCCAGCGAGAGCCGCAGCCGACCGGACGCGGCCTCCCAGATCCGCACCAGTCCGTCCGCCCCGCCGCCCGCCACGAGCTTGTCGTCCGGGCTGATCGCCGTGGCGTACACCCAGTCGGTAGATCCCTCGAGCGCCCTCTTCTGCGCCGTGTTGGCGGGGTCCCAGAGCCGCACTGTCTTGTCCGCGGAGGCCGACGCGAGAAGCGTTCCATCCCTGGCGAACACAACCTCGGCGACCGCCCCTCCGTGACCGCCATTGTTGTTGGTTGTCTCCCCTGTATCCACGTTCCACCAGCGCAGGTTCGGCTCCGTGCCCGATGTCACGAGCCGCTTGCCGTCCTTGGTGAGCGCCATGGCGGTGACGCCTTCGTTGTGCCCCGTAAACACGCGGATGGTGCCGCCCTTGTCGATGTCGAACCGGCGCGCGTTGTGGTCCAGGCTCGCGGTGTAAAGCGACTTGCCGTCCGGAGCGAAGCAGACCCGCGTCACGCCGTCGGAGTGGTCCTTGAAGGCGCGGAGCTCCCTGCCGCTCGGCCACTCCCACACCTTCGCGGATTTGTCCTGGCTTCCGGAGGCAATTCGAGAGCCGTCGGCGCTCCAGGCCACGCTGGCGACGGCGTCCGCGTGCCCGCCTAGCGTCGGGCCGGTCTGCTTCCACGTGTTCGTATCGTAGAAGCGGATGTCGCCGGACACTCCCGGCACGCCGCCCCCAACGGCCAGCAGCGAGCCGTCCGGCCGGAATGCGAGCGCCAGCGCCGCGCCGGGCAGGTGCGTGATGTTGGTGACCGGGCGCCCGGTAGTCGTGTCCCAGATGGCGACCGCGCGATATCCGCCGATCGCAAGGCGCTTGCCGTCCGGGCTGTAGGCCAGCGCGGTAACGGGCGGCAGCGGCCCGATCCGCAGCGCGAGCTGTGCCGGCGCGCCCTTTTCGAGCAGGCCCGCCGGCAGCGCGGCCTTGATGGGCACCGCGATCTCCATTTCGGCGCGATTTGCCGGCATCGGGAGGGACTCGGGCGTCGGAGCGGCTGCCGCGGCGTTTACGGCGCCACCCGCGGGCGCGCCGGCGTCGATCCAGCGCTTGATCAGCGCAATCTGCGCGGCAGGAAGCGGAGGGCCCCCTTTCGGCATAAGGCGAGTCGGGCTGGTTGCAGCCAGGCGAGCGTACAGAGCGCTTGCGCCGCTCTTGCCCGGCGTAAGGACGGGGTCGGCCTTCTGTCCGGTTCCCGCCTTGATCGCCGCGTAGGAATCGAGGGCCAGCCCGCCCGAGACGGCGGTGTTGGACGCCGTGGCAGCGCTGTGGCAAACAGTGCAGTGCGCCTGGAGGATCGGCCGGACGTCCTTGGAGTACGTGGGAGCCGCTGCGGACGGGCCACCGGCCGCGGCCCGATGCTGGCCCGCGGCCGCTGTCGCGGCCGCCAGGAGTGCAAGAGCGCAGAGAACTACGGAAAGGCGATACCGCGAAGACGTCAAGTTACATTCCGCTCCGGGGACATTCGAGGACGGTCGGACTCGCCGCCCTCGAGATAAGTTGGTGTTGCGACGAAGCCGCCGGCGCAGGCCCGGTTCCATCCGGGACCGCGCAGGCGGCTTCTCGCAGGTTCAGTGACGGGACTATCCCAGCAGCTCGGCGATCGGCGTGCCGTCGTAGTTGATCTTGATCGGGCGCTCCTGCGGCGACATATACTCCTTATCGCCATTGATGCCGACCGCCTTGTAGATCGTTGCGGCAACGTCCTCCACGCGGAGCGGCCGGTCCTTCGGGTACTCCGCGGTCGCGTTGGACGAGCCGACGACCGTGCCGGTCTTGACGCCGCCGCCGCCCATGCAGACGCTGATGGCGCCCGGCCAGTGATCCCGGCCGGCGGAGCCGTTGATCTTCGGCGTCCGGCCGAACTCGCCCATCCAGACAACGAGCGTCGTGTCCAGCAGGCCGCGCTGCTTCAGATCGTCCAGCAGGGCCGCGTAGCCCGTGTCGAGCGTAGGAAGAAGACTGTTCTTGAGCGAGTTGAAGTTGTCGGTGTGCGTGTCCCACCCGTTGTAGTTAATCGACACGCAGCGGACGCCGGCCTCCACCAGCCGACGCGCCAGCAGACAGGACTGGCCAAAGGTGTGGCGACCGTAGGCGTCGCGTACCTTCGCCGGCTCTGACTTCAGGTCGAACGCCTTCTTGGCAATCGGCGACGTGACCAGTGTGTAGGCGCGCTGATAGAACTCATCCATTGTCTGCGCGCTCTTGCTGGCCGTCTCGCGGTTCCGCTGCCAGTCATCCAGGGCGTCCCGAAGGAGATGGCGGCGATCCATCCGAAGGGAATCCACTCCCGGCGGCGGAGCGACGTCCTGCACGCTGAAGCCGGCATTGTTCGGATCGCCGTTGATGACGAACGGGTTGTAGACCGCGCCCATGTAGCCGCCGCCGCCGTGCATGTTCGGCATCGGGCCGAACATCGTGTAGGGCGGCATCGCGTTCTGGAACCCCTTTTCGCGAGCGATAACCGAGCCGTAGCCCGGACACTCGATGGCGGGATTGAAGGGATAGCCGGTCAGCAGGTAGTGCGTCGCCGTCTCGTGCGTGCCGTCCGGCGACGTGACCGACCGGATAATGGAGAGCTTGTCCATCTGCTTGGCCAACTTCGGCAAATGCTCGCTGACCTGAATCCCGGACACATTCGTCTTGATCGCCCCGAACGGACCCTTGATCTCCTGCGTCGCGTCGGGCTTGGGGTCGAACGTATCGATATGGCTCGGGCCGCCGCCCATCCAGAGCAGGATGACGGCCACATCGCGCCGGGCAGCCGGCGCGGCCTGAGCGTCCGCGCGGAGCAGGCCGGGCAGGGTCAGGCCGAGCGCGGACAGGCCGCCGACCCGGAGGAAGTCGCGGCGCGAGATACCGTCACAATCGGTGTGCTGGCCCGTTTCGATGTCGAGCATGGTCGTCTCTCCTGTCCTCAGGTCGCACCGCCCACTGAATCGGCCGCTGGCAGCCAGTCGCGCACGCGATTGGCCAATCATGTCAGACGCGGCCGGTCAGTGGTTCAGCAGGAACTCCTTACTATTCAACAGCGTCAGCAGAACATCCTCGAATATCGGCCGGCGATCGCGCTCGCTGGAGAAGGCCAGAACGCCCAGCACGATGGTTCGCTCCGAAGCGCGCGGCGTTCGGCCCAGCGTCGCCATGTAGAGATCCGTCAGGATGGCGTTGTCGCTCTTATTCTGTGCGACCAGTGTGGCGATGCGGCCCTTGCCAGCGCTGATCTTGGAGTTGAGCATCGGGCTGTTCATCAGCCTTAGCGTCTGCGAGAGATTCGGCTCGGAGTAGCGCTCGCACTCGCAGGCGATCACGCGCTGCGGCCGGCCAAATGTATCGAGGAAGTCGCTCGGGACCGGGTCCGGGAGCTGGATGGCGCGCGTGCCCGGCGGCAGGTCGTTGAACTTTTCGTGCGTCCCGCAGGCATAGTCGATAGCGTCCAGGAGTGTCTCCGCGGGAAGCTGCTTCATATAGTAGTGCGTGAAGAAGAGCTCGTCCTTGACGTTCGCTCGTGTCGGCGAGGAGCTCCGCTGGTATGTATTGGACGTACAGATGAGCCGCAGAAGATGCTCGAGGTCGTAGCCGCCCCGCGTAAGCTCGTCCGCAAGGTAATCGAGGAGCTCCGGATTAGTCGGAGGATTGGTGACCCGCTCGTCGTCGATCGGGTTTACGATCCCCTTGCCGAACATGTAGCCCCAGTACCGGTTTGCGATGTTCCGCGCGAACAGCCGGTTATCGCTGGAGGTCAGCCAGTCGGCGAGGGCGAGCCGGCGGTCGCCGCCAGCGTCCGGATCCTGGGCCTTGCTGCCGGCGGGCGCCGACGCCAGGACCACCCCGAGCGGGGCCGGCTGCATCTTGGCGCCCGTCTTCGGGTGGTATACCTCGCCGCCGTCCTGAATCTTGACGATCGTCTCGTTGCCGAACAGCCCGAAGTCCTGGCTCCCCTTCTGCCCGACCCGCGCGAAGAAGGCGGCGAACCGGTAGTAGTCGGTCTGGCTCCACTTTTCGAACGGATGGTGGTGGCAGCGCGCGCACTGGAGGCGCACGCCCAGGAAGACCTGGCTGGTCGTCTCCGCGAGGTCCTGCGGGTTGCCGGCGACGCGGTAGTAGTTGGCCGGGCCGTTGGTGAACGTGCTGCCCTGGCCGAGCAGCAGGTCATGGACCCACTGGTTTACGGGCCGGTCAGACTGGAGCTGCGTATGGATCCAGTTGGTGAAGCTCCACATCCCCTTGG
Organism: Chthonomonadaceae bacterium; assembly: GCA_035295045.1. Classification (GTDB taxonomy): domain Bacteria; phylum Armatimonadota; class Chthonomonadetes; order Chthonomonadales; family Chthonomonadaceae; genus DATGJU01. The sequence continues at coordinate 2,625 of DATGJU010000463.1, read as the reverse complement.
GCGTCAGGTTTGCCCGATTACTTCGAAGGAGATCGCCCCATTTCAGCGTCCAGAAATCCGCGTATTCCGGCCGGGCCAGAAGCGAATCCACCAGCCTGGCGCGCTTGTCCGGCGTTCGGTCCGCCTCGAATCTACGGATTTCGTCCGGCGTTGGGGCGGTGCCGATCAGGTCGAATCCCACGCGGCGGATGAAGGTCGCGTCGTCGCATATCGGGGAGGGCGAGAGACCGAGCTGGCGCTGCTTGCGCTCTACGAGCGCGTCGATCGTACGCGCGGCGGGCGGGCGCGTCCGAGCGCTCAGCGATGTCTCGGCGGGAGTCAGCGGGCCGTACGGCACCAGGATCGTGCTGACGGCCGCTTGCCCGGAAAAGCGCGCCATAATCGCGGTCTGGCCCTTGCCCGCCGCGGTCACGAGTCCCGCGGGAGTACACTGCGCGATTGCGTCGTTGAGCGAGTTGAGGCGTGTCCAGCGTGTCACGTCCCTTACAGAGCCGTCGCTGTAGGTGGCGCGCACCGTAAGCCGCATCTTCTCGCCCAGTGCCGGCAGGATCCTCTCGCCCGGCGACGCATCGATGCGCGTTACGATTGGATCCGCCGCGTCGGGTCCGTGCGCGCCCTCGGCGATCCACTCCTCAATGCGGTTGAAATCGGCGCTTCCCGCTTCGAGCCGGCGGCCCCCGCCGTGTGGTACGAACAGCCCCGGCTTCCGTAGAATGAGGCTGCGCGCCGGATCGGCCAGCGATATGCGCCGGCCCTTAGATTGCTTCACAATGTTGGAGAAGTCGAGATCGGGATCGAACGCGGCGAGCGAGAGCTTGAAGCCGCCCTTGCCGTACTGCGCGCCATGGCAAGTACCCTGATTGCATCCGTACCGCGTGAGGATCGGTTCGATCTCGTTGTTGAAGCTGACAGGCGCCTGACGCGGGCCAAGCGGCACGAACGGGGTTGCCGACGCCGGGGGAGATGGCCTCATTGCAGCAGCCGGCGCGGTATTCACGTGGCGTGGGCCGTCGGCCGCCAGCGCGATGCCGGAGCATGCGAGCACAACGCCCACGCCGAATCCGAACCGCAGTATTGGAAGCGAGCCGATTCGCATGGCCGAACCTTCCGTCACGGGCCACCGCACGTTCGCCGCGCATGGCGCGGCAGGGCCACCCGCCTGAGGCGCCCCGTTGATACCGTTAGACGCACGCCCGGCTCCGATGTTGCGCGACAATTGTATCGGAAGTGCTCCTCGGACCGGCCGCGGGTATCATAATCTGAAATTCCGCCGACGCGTAAGCGCGACGCATCGATAGCCTGCGCCCAAAAAGGAGAATAGAGATGCCAGCCGACACCCGGGCCGAGTCGATAATCTTTCCCGACGCGCACGCGATCGCTCGTGACGCCGCGCACCGATTCGTCTCGCTGAGCGCAGCGGCTGCGCGCGCCGGCCGCCGGTTTTCGGCGGCGCTTGCGGGCGGGCGGACGCCGGAAGAGCTCTATCGCCTGCTCGCGTCCGACCTCTTTCGGGGCGCGGTGGAGTGGCGGAGCGTTCACCTATTCTTCGGCGACGAGCGCTGCGTTCCTGTCGATTCGCCCTACTCTAACTTCCGAATGGCGAATGAGGCGATGCTGAAGCCGCTCGGTCTGCCCGCGTCCAACATACACCGGATCGAGGGAGAGCGTCCCGACACTGACGCGGCGGCGTCGGCATATGAGAAGGACATCTCACAATTCTTCGGAGCCACTGGGACGCCGCGATTCGACCTGGTTCTGCTGGGAATGGGCGGGGACGGCCACACGGCTTCACTGTTCCCGGGCACCGCGGCGCTATCGGCGACCGACCGCTGGGTCGTGCGCAACGAGCCGGGCCTCGAGCCGTTTGTTCCGCGCATAACGCTGACTCTGCCGGTGCTGAACGGCGCGGCGAACGTGCTGTTCCTGGTCGCGGGCCAGGATAAGGCGCAGACGGTGGCCCGCGTGCTGGCCGGCCCGGACGCGCCCACGGAGCTGCCGTCGCAATCGGTGCGGCCCGCCAGTGGGACGCTTACCTGGATGCTCGACCGCGCCGCGGCGTCCGCGCTGACAGCTTGACCCGCCGAATCGACTTTACGCGGTCCCCCTGCTCGATCCGGTCCATCACGTCGGCGCCGGACACGACTCGCCCGAAGACGGTGTACTGGCTGTCCAGCCGATGGTTGTCCGCCAGATTAAAGAAGAACTGGCTGTCGCCGCTGTTGGGGTCCACGCCGCGCGCGAGCCCGATCGTACCCCGCAGGCAGACCCCGCCGGCTTCAAGCGGGACGGTCTCGCCGGAGCCGCCCGCGCCGAGATGATAGAGGCGCGCCGCGTCCGCGGATGGGATTCCGGCGATCTTGCGGCCATCGACCGCGCGGGACTCCGGGTCGCCCGCCTGCGCCACCTGCTTCGGCTCGACGCGATGGAACAGGACGCCGTCGTAGAACTTGCGGTCGACGAGCGCGAGAAAGTGCCGGACCGCCTTCGGCGCCTCGCGAGGCAGGAGCTCGATCCGGATGACGCCCCGGCCGGCGATGACCATCTCGACCGCGGGCCGGGCCGCCGGTTCGCCCCGGCGCGCTCCCGTGCCGGCGTCGGCGCTCCCGCGCGCCGCGACGCCGGCGC
>DATGJU010000462.1:0-9628 GCA_035295045.1 Chthonomonadaceae bacterium | reverse complement strand
GGGACGAACCGCGATTAGGCAGTTCGCGCGGCGAGGAGGGGCGCGCCCAACTACTCCCCGCGTTTGGAGCGCTTTTCAAGGATGCGCCCGAGATCGTCGAAGAGGGTGTAGACGATCGGCACGACGAAGAGCGTGAGCATGGTCGAAGTCGCGAGTCCGCCTATGACTGCGGTCGCGAGCGGGGCCTGCGTCTCCGAGCCCTTGCCGAGCGCCAGGGCGAGCGGCAGCATGCCAAGGATCGCGGCCGAGGTTGTCATCAGGATGGGCCGCAGGCGGGTCGGACTCGCGGTCAAGATCGCGTCGTTGCGCGCCATGCCACGCGCCCGAAGCTGGTTCGTATAGTCGATAAGCAGAATCCCGTTCTTCACCACGATGCCGATGAGCAGCAGCAGGCCGATGAATGCGGTCAGGCCGAAATGGCGCCCCGTCAGGAAGAGCGCGAGGATCACGCCGATGGCAGACAGCGGCACCGATACCAGGATTGCGAGCGGATAGAGCAGCGATTCGAACTGAGACGCGAGCAGCATGTAGATCAGGGCGACCGCCATTCCGACGGCGAGGCCAAGTCCGGAAAACTCCTGGCTCTGCTGTTTCTGCTGCCGCCCGAAGTCCCAGTAGTAGCCCGGCGGGAAGTGGTACCTGTTCAGGACCCGCTGGAGATCAGTAATGATGGCGCTTTGGGACCGGCCCGACGCGATCGCTGTGATTCCGATGTACCGCTGGCTGTTCTGCCGCGGGATTTCGTTCGGACCGAGCGCGATCGTCGGCTTTGCGACCTGCGTCACGGTGACGACGCCGGCTGTCGACGCTCTCGGGGCCGAAGGAGGCGTTGCATTTCCGGTCGAGCCTGCAGGGGAGCCTGTCTGCGGGCTGACCGGCAGGCTCAGAATCTGGCTGAACGATTTGCGGTCGGTCGTCGGGACCTCCACGTAGATAGGATACTGGAACCCCTCCTCCTGGTAGTAGCTGGAGAGCGCGCCGTTCGTCGCCGTGTTCACGGTCGTCGCGATATCCGAGAACGTCAGACCGAGCTCGTGCGCCTTCTGCCGGTCCACTTCGAGCTGAAACTCGGGAGTCGCATCCTGGACGTTCGTATCCGCGTTCTCCATGCCCGGTATCTGCCGCACCTGGGCCAGCACGTCCCGCGTCACGGCCGATAGGCCCGCCAGGTCGTTGCCGTAGACATCCACCTCGACGTTCTGGTTGCCGCCGGACAGGATTTGCGTCACGATGTCATACGGCTGGACGATTACGCGCGCTCCGGCGATCGGCGCCAGCTGCCGCTGCACGGTCTGCATGATCTGCTGCGTGCTGTGTTTGCGGTTGTCCTTGAGCCGTACCGTCATCGAGCCCTGATAGGGTGTCAGGGCGGTCGTGTTTCCGCTCAGGCTTAGCGTTGTGCCGGCCGCCGAAAAGACCGTCTGAACGTCGGGGTTCTTCCGCACCACCGCCTCGGCGTGGAGCATGATCTGGTTTGTATCGGCGAGCGCGGTGCCGACGGGCATCTTGAGGTTGACCGTGAAGTTGCCGCTGTCCGTCTGCGGCAGCATCTCCGTGCCGATCTGCGGGACGAGTACGAGCGCGGCGGCCGTGGCGACGATGGCCCCGCCCAGCACCCAGCCGCGGTGATTCAGCGCAACCCCCAGGCCGCGGTGATAGGCCGCGTCCAGCGCGGCGAAACGCTCGCCAAACCAGTCGAACACGCGGGCGACCAGTCCCCGGTGCGCGGCGCGATGGCGCTCGCGGTCACGATCGTCGACGGGCGTTTCGCGGCCCCTCATATCACGGCGATCTGCTTCGCGCACCGGGCCCTCCGCGCGGCGCGCGTGCTCCGCTTCCAGCGACGCCTCCTCCTCGATCTCGCCCTCATTGATCAGCCGTGAGGCCAGCATGGGAACGACCGTCATAGCGTCGAGCAGGGAGATCGCGAGCGAGAAGATGACCACCAGCGCGAACTGGATGAACATCTGGCCGGCGAGTCCCTGGATCAGGAACAGCGGCAGAAACACGACCATGACCGTTATCGTCGAAGAGACGACTGCGCCGGATATCTCGTTGGTGCCGGCGATGGCCCCCTCCGGCGGTCTTAACCGATCGCGCTGAATGTGCCGGAAGATGTTCTCCAGCACGACCACGGCATCGTCGACTATGAGGCCAGTCGCCAGCGATAGGCCGCTCAGCGAGAGCGTGTTCAGCGTAAAGCCGCACAGGTACATCAGCGTGAAGGTGGAGATGATCGAGATCGGGATCGACAGCGCGACTACGAGCGTGCTCCGGAAGTTGCGCAGAAAGAGAAGCAGGATGATAACGGCGAGCGCGCCGCCTATGAGCGCGCTGTTGCGGACGTCGTCGATGGAGGCCGTCACGAAGATCGATTGATCGTAGGCGAGGCCCCACCGCAGGTTCGGAAAGAGCTTGTTGACCTGCTTCAGCTTCTCCTGCACGTTGCTGGCGGTCTCGACTGTATTGGCATCGCTCTGCTTGACGATGATCATGCCCACCGCCGGCTCGCCGTCCAGCCGCGTATATTGGCGCTGCTCCTGGCTGCTGTCGCGCACGGCGGCCACCTGGTCCAGCTCGACGAGCTGGCCGTTGAACGAGCCAACAGGAATTGTACCAATGTCCTCGACCCTCTTGAAGTAGCCTAGCGTGCGGATGGTGTACTCCGTATCGCCCTGCTTCGCGATCCCGCCCGGCACGTCCAGGTTCTCCTGAACGATCCTTCTGCTAACGTCCGCAAGCGCAAGGTGAAACGACTGTAGCTTGTCTGGGTCGACGTCGACAATGATCGAGCGGTCCAGGCCCCCGACCGCGACGGCGGACGCTACCCCGCCCGCGGACTGGAATATCGGAGCGACCTGGTTGTTCAGCTCCGACTTGAGCCGCGCGAGATCCGGCTCGCCGGAGACTCCATAGATCAGGATTGGGAGCTGCGACGGATCGAAGCGCACGACCAGCGGCGTTCCAAGCGTCGGGTCTTGGGGAAAGCCCTGCCGGGCGCGCTCCACCTGCTGGAGGACGTTGATGGTCGCCTGTCCGATGTCGGTGCCATAATTGAACTGGATGCGCACGACGGAAGAGCCCTGCGTCGAGGTCGAGCTCACCTGGTAGATGTTCGAAGCGGACGCTACGGCCTGCTCGATCGGCCGTGTGATCTGCGTCTCCACCTCTTCCGGGGCCACATTCGGCCACGACGTGATGACGGCCAGAGTTGGCAGCGAGGCCTTCGGCAGAAGATCTACCGGCAACTTGGTCAGGCACACGACGCCGAGCAGCACCAGCGATGCGATTCGCATCACGACTGCGACAGGCCGTGTAACGGAGAAGCGCGCGACATTCATAGTTTTTGTCTTCGCACCCGCTGACGGCTACCCGCCGCCGACGCCACTCCCGCTTGCCGAAGCGCCTCCGCCAGTCGGCGATCCGGCCGCGCCGCCGGACGGAACGCCGATAGTCCCACCGGATGTCGCGCCTATCGCCCCGCCGGCAGGCGCTCCCGCCGGGCGGGAGACTCCCGCGGCGCCTGGCGACACTGAAGCGCCGGCCGCTGTTCCTGCCGGCCGGCCGCCGGAGATCGACGGCGATGACGCCGTCGCGGCGCCGGCCGCGGGCGCTGTGGAGCCGGCTGCCCCGCTCGACGTTGTGCGGGCCGCTGGCACGGCCCCGGGCGGCGCGGCGCCTGTGCCCGCCTGGGAGCCGGCAGGCCCGGGCACGCCGTACGTTGGAGCACTCGCTCCCCCTCCGGCCGGCGCGGCGCGGACCGGCGCGCCGCCACCGCCGCCGGCGACCATCGGCTGCGCCGCCGACTCTTCAGGGGGCCTAGTGGGGTCGATGCGAACCGTCTGACCATCCTTCAGCGGCTGCTGGCTCAGCGTCACGACCTTTTCCCCTTCGTTCACGCCGCTGGTGATAGCGATTCCGGCCACGTCCTGATCGCCGGTCTGTACGACTCGCGGGTGGGATACGAGCTTGTCGTCCACAACGGTCACGCTCGGCGCGTTGTGTCCCTTCTGGATCGCCTCGTGCGGCACGACGACTGCGTTGTGCGTGATCCTGGTCACCATATTAATGCGGCAATACATGCCGGGCTTCAGCAGCCGGGAGGCGTTGCTAAAGGCCGCCCGCACAAGGAACTGCCGGCTCTGGACGTCGGCCGCGGCGTTGACGTAACGGACGGTCCCCTTGAACGTCTGACCGGGATAGGCGTCGAACACAGCGGTCGCCGCGGTTCCAACATGGATACTGGCGCGCACGTCCTCCGGAACGGTGGTCGTGATGAACACGTCCCGGCCCGCCTGGACGGTGACGATAGGCTGGCCGGCGGTAACGATAGAGCCCTGGTCGAAGAACCTGCCGGTCACGTAGCCGCTGACGGGCGCCCGAAGTACCAGATCGGAGAGCTGGGCCTGCAGGTTGCTTAGCTGCGCCTTGCCCGCGTTCAGCGCGCTTCGCGCCACGGCGACGGCCGCCCGCGCGTCGTCCACGTCCTGCGCCGCGGTGAATGCCTGCTTGTAGATGTCGTACGTCCGGTTGTACCGGATTTGCGCGTTGCTCAGCGTCGCCTGAGCACTTGCGTTGTTCGCCTGCTGCTGGTGGATCGACGCCTGGATTTCCGACGGATCGAGGCGCACGAGGATGTCGCCACGCTTCACGGCGTCGCCCTCGCGCACGCGGACATAGTCGATGCGCCCGGTCGTCTTTGCCGCGATCTGCACGTCCGATCGCGACTCGACGTTGCCGACGCCCTCATATTCGTGAACGATGTCGCGGACCGCAGCAATCGCCACGCGAACGATCGGAGCCGCCGACTTTCGGGCCTTCGCGGCGCGCTGCTGCGCCGCCTCTTGCTGGCGGTTTTGCACGACGCGCCACGCGATAACACCCGCGAGCACAAAGACAGGAATTAGAATATAGAGAAGCCGCCTCACTCGAATGCCGGGCCCCTTCGTCCTCTGGCTGTGCGCAGGCGCCGGGAGGGGCGACGCGACCTTCAGCCTTCGCCTGCTCGATTGCAGACCGTCGTGCAGACGCACAGGACGGGATTTGTGTTCCCGAAGGACCTTGCCGGAGGCGTGACGGGGCGAGCGGAAGCGCCGACATTCAGCGAGGGACGCCATGCGGTGTAAAGAACTCGCAACACCGAGCGGGAAACTGTGTCACAATGGGAGAGATGGCGCGATCTTGGAGGCTGCCCGCTATGCCGCTTGGTTCCTGGAGCCGCACGCTTTGCATACCGCTGCTGGCGACAATGTGCGGGACGGCAAGTGCCGCTCCCCGAAAGCCGGCCACGCCTCCACCTCCACGCCCCGTCAGCTTCATCAACGACGTCGTGCCGGTGCTCACGCGCGCGGGCTGCAACGCCGGCGCATGCCACGGCGCCGCGGCCGGTAAGGGCGGGTTCAAGCTCTCGCTGCGCGGGTACGCCCCGGAGATCGACTACGCCGCCATGGCGCGACTGGGGCGCGGGCGCCGGGTCGATACTGCCCGGCCCGAAGCCAGCCTGGTGCTTCGCAAGCCGCTGCTCGAGATTCCGCACCGCGGTGGCATGGCGATCAAACCCGGCTCCGTCGAGTACTCCATCCTCTCCCGCTGGCTACACGCCGGCGCGCCGCCGCCCGATCTGCACGACCCGCACGTCGTATCCCTCCGCGTGCTCCCGGCCGTGCAGTCGCTCGCGCCGCACGCGGACACGCAGCTTCACGTTGAGGCCCAATTCTCCGATGGCTCGCGTCGCGACGTCACGCACTGGACGCGGTTCGGCACGAACGACGAGAACGTCGCGACCGCCGCGCCGGAGGGCAAGGTCCACGTCACCGGCTGCGGGCAGACCTCGATCATGGTGGGGTATCAGGACCGCGTGGCTGTCGCGACGATCCTCGCCCCGTTTCCAAACAGGGTCGATCCGAAAGCCTATCGCGCGCTTCCCCGTTCGAACTATATCGACGATCGCGTCTACTCGCGTCTTGCGGCGCTTCGCCTCTTTCCGAGCAAGCCGGCCAGCGACCTCGAGTTCGTGCGCCGCGTTACGCTGGATCTGACGGGATCGCTCCCCTCCCCCGCGGAAGTGCGCGCGTTCGCCGCCGATCGCGAGCCCGGCAAGCGCGCGAAGCTCGTCGATTCGCTGATCGGGAGCCCGCGCTTCATCGACTTCTGGACCTACAAATGGAGCGACCTGCTCCGAGTGAATCGCGGAACGCTCAAGGACAAGGGGATGTGGGCCTATCACAGCTACATCCACGATGCCGTCCGCGACAACAAGGGCTGGGACCAGATTTCGCGCGAGGTGCTGACGGCGCGCGGCAATACGTTCCTCGACGGCCCGGCGAACTACTTCCGCACGGCGCTCAAGCCGGAGGAGCTGGCGGAGAACGTCAGTCAGGGCTTTCTGGGCATCCGTATGCAGTGCGCGAAGTGCCACAACCATCCTCTGGAGAAGTGGACGCAGAACGAGTATTACGGCATGGCGAACCTGTTCGCCAGGACGAAATTCAAGGCCGACCTGAGCATCTACGTTAATGACGAGATGACGGTCTACAATGTGAGCAGCGGCGACCTTGTCCAGCCGCGTCTCGGCCGGCCCGTGCCGCCGAAGCCGCTCGGCGGGCCGGAGCTGGCCCTGAGCTCATCCCGCGAGCGACGCGCCTATTTCGCAGACTGGCTCACCCGGCCGGACAACTGGTACTTCAGCCACTCGATCGTCAACCGCGTCTGGGCCCACTTCATGGGCAAGGGACTTGTCGAGCCGGTGGATGACCTGCGCGAGACCAATCCGGCCTCCAATCCCGAGCTTTTCGACGCGCTGGCCGCGGACTTCGTCAAGCATAACTACGATCTGCGCCGGCTGATGCGGACAATTGTGACGTCGCAGGCCTACCAGCTCTCCTCCACGTCCACGCCGCTGAACGCGCCGGACGACCGGTACTACAGTCACTTCCTGGTACGCCGAATGACCGCGGAGGAGCTGCTCGACGCCCTGAGCGACGTGACCGGCAACCCGGAGGCCTTTCCCGGGACGCCCGCCGGCCTGCGGGCCATCCAGCTTCCGGACACAAAGGTGAAATCGGACTTCATGGATGTGCTCGGACGGCCGCCGCGCGTTATTACCTGTGAATGCGAGCGCAGCCAGGAGCCGAACATGGCGCAGGCGCTGCTCTTCATCAATGGCGAGCTGATCAACCGCAAGGTATCCGCAGACAACGGGACCGTCGACCGGCTCATCAAGGCCGGCAAGGGCGACGCCGAGATCCTCGATACGCTGTACTGGACGGCGCTCGGCCGCGCCCCCCGCGCTCTAGAAAAGCAGACCGACCTGGCGGCTATTCGCAAGGTCTGTGCAGCCGCCGAGGCGCCGGCCGCGCCGCCATTGGCCGCGAATAGGCAGGCCACGGCTCCGAGCGCGGTCGGATCTGGCGCGTCAGCCGCACCGCGGCCGGCAGCGGCGCCGGCTGCTCAGATCGCGTTAAGGCAGACGCCCGGCCAGGCGCCTGCCACTGCCACGAGCCGGCCGGCGCAGACTGCTGTTACGCCGCCACGCGTTGCGCCGGATGCCGCCGCCGCTGCGGCCGCGCGCCGGCACGCTTTCGAGGATATGTACTGGGCGCTGCTGAACAGTAAAGAGTTTCTGTTCAACCACTGACGAGATGTGGGTGTTCGGTGTTCGGATAGGCAGGCGCCCGGTGTTCCGGTATTTTGGACGGCTCACGCCCATACGTCCGGTCCCGTACACCGAACACCGAATACCGGCACGCCGATTGGAGTGATTGCGATGATCGAGTTCGGACATGAGACGGTGCGCACCTGCGACGGGCCCTCGCGGCGCGAGTTTATCCAGATCGGCTCCGCGAGCTTTCTCGGGCTCTCGCTCACCAGCCTGTTCGCGGCGCAGCGCTCCATGGCGGAGGGCGCCGCCGATAACGGCATGTCCGTGATCCTCGTCTTCCTCTGGGGCGGTCCCCCGCACCAGGACACGTTCGACATGAAGCCGGACGCGCCCGCCGAAATCCGCGGGACCTTCAAGCCGATGAAGACGAACGTGCCGGGAATCCAGATTTGCGAGCACCTCCCGATGCTGGCCGGTATGGTGGACAAGTACACGATCGTTCGGTCCGCGACGCACGACCAGTCGATCCACGCGCAGGCGGCCCACTACACGCTCACCGGCAACAAGCTTGCGCCGGGCCGCGAGGCTCCCAATATGGGCGCCGTCGTCACGAAGTTCATGCCGCAGCGAAACGCGCTCCCCTCCGCTATCCACATCGGGCCTCGGATGTACGACACCGCCGGCAACGGTCCGATCGGGCAGGACGGCGGTTTCCTAGGCAACGCCTCCGCTCCATTCCGCGTGCTGGACGCGACCGTGCCCGTCGACAAGCTCGCGGCCCTCACGCCGCCGGCCGGACTCACCGGCGACCGGCTCAACCTGCGCAAGGAGCTGTACAAGACCGTCGATTCGTTCCAGCGGCAGATCGATAGCGGCGACACGCACGTCCACGACGTCGCCTATGAGAAGGCGTTCACACTGGTTACGTCGCCGCAGGCCAAGATGGCCTTCGATCTGACGAAAGAGACGACTCCGATGCGCGAGCGGTACGGCATGACGCAGTTTGGACAGGGCTTGCTCATGGCGCGGCGGCTCGTCGAGTCCGGAGTCCGGTTCGTGCAGGTCAACTGGCGCGCTCACCCGATCAACGACGACGTGGACAAGATGGGCTTCGACAACCACGGCGACAACTTCAACCGGTGCAAGCGTCAGCTCCCAGAGCTCGACCGCTCCGTCTCGGCTCTCATCCAGGACGTACACCAGCGCGGCCTGGATAAGAAGACCCTCGTCCTTGTGACCGGTGAATTCGGCCGCACGCCGGTGAACGGCGCCGCCGGCCGCGACCACTGGCCCTTCGTCTACTCCTACCTCATCACCGGCGCGGGCATTCCCGGAGGCCGGGTCATCGGCTCCAGCGACGCGCAGGCGAAGTACCCCGCCGAGCTGCCCGTCACGCCGGAAGACACCTACATGTCCGTTGCGAAGATCCTCAACATGGATGTCTCCGGCCAGCTCCGCGAGGCGCGCATTCTCCGCGACTCGCCCGGCATTCCGGGGCTGTACTCTTGAGGCATCATCCGCAGGTCTCGCAGATTGCTCGGATATCGGAACGCCTCATGCCGGGCCGGTCGCGTGTCGTCGCTGGGACCGCGTTGTGGGGCCCTTGGCAGACCGCTTTTCGCCAGGAACGAGCCGACGTGAATGGCGCGAGCGCGATCCGCTTGCGCGGTACAATCCAGGCCGGCGGAGCGTTTGGCCGCCGCGGACTGCGGCGCTGCGTGTGGGCAGCGGCGCTGGCAGTTCTTGGCGTATTCGCCGGGCAGCCGGCCTGGGCGCAGGCGCCGGAGCTGGGAGGAGTGCTGCCGGGAGGCGGACCGCGCGGGGCGGCAACGCCAATTCGTATCGACGGGAAGAACCTTCAGGGCGCCCGGCTGTTCGTAGGCGGAAGGGGCGTTCATCTCGCAAGCGTGAAGCCTTCGGCGGATGGACAGAGCCTCACCGCCGATGTACTCGCCGATCCCGACGCCGCGCTTGGTCCCCACGACCTGCGGATCGCGACGCCAAAGGGCGTTACGGGGGGCGCGCGCT
>DATGJU010000461.1:0-3181 GCA_035295045.1 Chthonomonadaceae bacterium | reverse complement strand
GAGCAGTGGATCGCCGACGCGCGCGCCACCGGGATCGACAAACACAAACCGCTCGTGGAGCACCTGAAGACCGCCTGCAGGCTTACACACGGCTACGCGAATCAGATCGCGCAGCGGGCCCTTGCGGCCGACGACGCGCCCGCTGCCAGCAGCGCGGATCTGGTAGACGCTCAGTACAGCGGCGCGAAGGCCGCGATGCGTCCGCTCTACGAGAAGATGATCGCCGTGATGACGAGTCTTGGCCCGGACGTGGAGGTTTCGCCGAAGAAGACCTGCGTAAGCCTGCGCCGCAGCAAGCAGTTCGCGCTGATCGAGCCGACGGCGCAGCGGCTGGACATCGGCATCATCCTCAAAGGCGTGCCGCCTGCCGGCCGTCTGGAGCCCAGCAAGACCACGATGTGTACGCACCGTGTCCGCGTCGGCTCGGAGGCCGAGATGGATCGCGAGTTCGTCGGTTGGCTCCGCCAGGCCTATGAGGCCGCGTAACAGGGTATTTGGCAGTCGGCAATCGGAAATCGGAAACTGCATCCGCGATTGCCCCCTGCCGAGCGCCCGCGTGGCATCCGCTAAGCCTGGCGGCTGGCGATCTCGCGGTTGATCCGCTCCGCGGAGCCGTGCGCATCGTACATTCCCCAGCCCCACAGGAACAGGGAGCCGGCAATTACGAGGAAGTTCACGAACGGGATGAAGAGGAAGGGAATCATTATAATTCGTACGACGATGAGCATGAGTCCCTTCCCCACCTCGCCGTTGTAACACTGGCCCAGCCCGGTCCAGAAAAAGGATAGCAGGACCGCAATGGCCGGATTCTTGTAGAACGCAGGCGGCCTTGCGGGAGGCAGGGTACTGGGGTACGGCTCCGCGGGCGCGGCGGGACGATAGACGACCGGCGAGCCCTGCACCATCCCCTGGGGCGCTGCTACGTTTTCATACACGGGCTGCGCCGCCATCGCCGCGGCACAGCGGTCGCACAGCGAGGACGGACCCGGCGCGGGCGCGCCGCATCCCCCGCATACGGGCGCGTATGCGGGTGGCCGCGCCTCAGCCGGCGCGATTTGGGCCCGGATCGGCACGGCCTGAACGCGCGGCAGATCATTAGCCAGCGGGCGCCCCGGCGCGGGCTCGTCCCCGCGTGCGCCGTACGCCGGCCCGGCCACAATCGCAGGCGCCGGAAGGACATGCGGGGTGTCCCGCTCCAGGCGGGGTGGGGCCGGGACTGGCGGCGAATGGACGGGAGCGGCGGCGATACCGAAGTCGTGCGGGGGCGCGTCCGGCGCGGCGGCGGGGACGAACAGGGTCGGCCGGGACCGCGGCAGCGACAATCGGATGACCGAGCGGCCGATGTCGATCCGGTCCCCGTCGCTCAGCGCCCGGCGCTCCGCGATCACCTGGCCGTTGACGAGCGTTCCGTTGCGGCTGCTCACGTCCACCACGCTCCAGCCGCGGTCTTCGGTCCACTCCAGCAGGGCGTGCCTGCGCGACACGCCGAGGTCGTCCTCCGGCAGCAGGATGTCGCAGCCCTCCCCGCGGCCGATAAGCACGCGGGCCGAGGCCAGCGGTATGGCGGCACCGTTCACGATTATCTCGCCCGTCATAGACTAACTACCCTCCGGCAACATCGATTGCCGCCAGCCCGTGGAAGCGCTTCACGCACGTCGTCACCCGATAGACGTGAGCCGGCATGCCGTCACGATAGCGCGGCCGATCGCGCGGCGAGGCTCCGCGGCGCGCCGGTCCGTGGCATGATCGCGTATGCCGTTACGACCGTTGGACCGATTCCGCCGTGGTCCGAGCCGCGTCCGGATATACCGTTACAACGGTGCGGTGATCGCGCGGGAAGGAGCCGCCGCATGGCGGGGCCCCGGCGCGCAGTTGGAAATGCGGATGCGACCTCGCGTACGCGCTACGACTTCTTCTTAGTCTTGTCGTCGGGCTTCTTGTCATCACCGGGGTCGGTTTTCTTCTTCGGTTCCTTTCCAGATGGGTCGCTACCCTTCTCGCGGATCGGCGGGTGGCCTACGTCGGAATGGCTGTTAACCTTTCCTTTATCGTCCGGTCGAGTAGGCGGATGGCCACCGCCCGTCGTCCCATTCGAAGCGCCGCCGTCACTCTTGCGGATTGGAGGGTGGCCTACGCCAGGCGATGTGACCGTCGTGGACCGCTTCGGTGGATTGGATTCGCCGGTTGCGGTATTCCGAGGTCCGCGCCCTGATCCGGCGGGTCCCGTCCGCTGGCTATCGCTTGCAACGTGGGCCTGGCTGCGCGCCGCCTGCCTCCGCGTCTCTAGCTCCTGGTCCAGTTTAAGTGCCGCGATGGACTTCTTTTGGTAGGTGATGTTGGCGTGCACGGGCGCGAGCGCCTCGGCGGACGGCCGGTGGCCGTTCTTGCGCTCGGATTGGACCCTGGCCATTTTGTCGGAGCCAGGCATATAGAGGCGGGCATATCGCTCGCGGATTCCGTTGTGATATCGCGCCGCCGCCTCCCAGTTATAGACCGGCGCGACGCGAAGGATACCGCGGTAGAGATACGGTTCGTGCAGCCTGAGGAATCCGCGACGCGGGTACTCGTCGAAGTAGACGAAACGTGGACGCTGCCGCACCCACGTGCGCAGGAAGACGTACTCTGGCGAGTTCTGCCTGGCTCCCACGAGCGATGCGATGAAATCGGTGTAATCGGCATCTTCCGCCACCGTCAGGTCCGCGTCCAGCCGCGGATTGGGCAGCCAGGCGCGCGCCGAGACGACGCCCGTGATCGGGTCCGGCAGATGCTTGAGCGCGTCCGGGTCGGCCTCCTCCTCGTCCGTCTCTTCCGTCTTTTCGACGGTGCGCCAGCGGTGCCGAAGCTGGCAGGTGCAGGTGTGCGCATCGGTCTCGGTGACTACGGCAGTATAGTAGTCCGCCGAGAGGCCCTGCTCATGGACGGGCAGCGACTCGTCGCCGACGCATACCTCGAACTGGAAAGGATGCTCCGGCGTGGAGACCTGGACGCCATCCATTGTGCCGGCATCGAGCTTGAGCGTTCCGGCCGCGTAGTCGATCGAGGTGACACGAAACGCGAAGTCGGACTGCTTTCCGATATCCGCGACCATCTGGCCGTAGGCGCGGCGGGCCGCAATGATCGGGCAGCGGCGCGCAGCACGCGCCATGTTGTCACGAACGTTGAACAGGGCCGTCAGCGTTGA